>JAGXST010000219.1 GCA_018335555.1 Actinomycetota bacterium
GACCCCGGTGGACCGTGACGGTCAGCCGCGTTTGATCAGGGCGCGGACGCTGACCAGGACGCCCACGGCGCACCAGGCGAGGAGGACCAGGAGGTCGCGGGTTGCCGGCTGGTAGACACCGGACGCCAGGCCGGCCCGCAACAGGTCGGCGGCGGGACGGACCGGCAACCAGTCGTGCACCGTCTGGAACCACGTCGGAAGTTGGCTGGCCGGGAAGCTGATCGGGCTGAACAGCAGGACGAAGAAGACCAGTACCTGGCTGATCAACTGCGCCAGCAGCGGCGGCAGGATCACGGCGATCATGTAGCCGACCGCGGTGGCCGTGACGGTCACCAGGACCGCGATCGCGACCAGCAGTGGCCAGTCGAAGCTCAACGCGAGGTCGTAGCGGAGGCTGGCCACCACGACCGCGACCGCCACACTCGGCAGGGCGACGACCGACCAGACGGTCAGGTCGGCGAGCAGCACCAGCGGCCGGGCCACCGGCAGCGAGCGCTGATAGGCGAACGTGCCGTTCGCCCGGGCCTGCGCCACGGACTGCGGAACGATCACCAATCCGACCGTGAGCAGCAGGATCGTCGGCGCCCCGGTCGACAGGTGCAGAGCGGTGGCCCGGTCGATGTCGGGGATCAGGAATCCGAAGCCGATGATCAGCCCGGCTGCCATGAGCGCCTGCACGACCACGACCAGCGGCAGCAACGTCGTGCCGATCTGGGCCGTCTGCCAGCGCACGAGGGTGGTGTAGGCGGTCCACGGGGTTGCCCGGAGTGGCGCAAGAGGGACGGCGACATCAGACATCGGTCGACTCCAGTTCGGGCTGGGTGCCGGTCAGGGCGAGGTAGGCGTCCTCGAGGGTCGCCGGCGTGAGCGAGTAGCTCTCGATGCGGCCGGCGTCGCGCAACCCGGCGGCCCAGGAAACCGCGTGCCGGGCCTCCGCCGCAGAATGGGTGAGCAGCAGCCTGCGACCGGCGCGAACCCGCCGGGTCACGCTCATGGGAGGATCCGGTGCCTCGGAGGGATCATCGCCGTCGGGGTGCAGGGTCAGTTCGAGTCGTAGGTCGTCATCGGCGCCGTGCAACTGGGCGGGCGTCCCGGCGGCGACGACGCGCCCCCGGTCGAGGAGGACGAGTTCGTCGACGACGCGTTCGGCCTCGACGACGTTGTGGGTGACCAACAGCACCCCGGCGCCGCGTTCGCCCAGCCGTCGGACGGCCTGCCACAGCAGCCGGCGGCGGGCGGCGTCGACGTCGTTGGTCGGCTCGTCGAGCACCACCACCGGCGTCGGTGCGACGATCGCCATCGCGAACGCCGTCAGCCGGCGGACGCCGCCGGAGATGCCCCGACCGTCGGGCAGCGCGCGGCGATCGAGCCACTCGCCGATGTCGAGTTCCTCGGCGATCCGCACGGCGGCCGCACGAGCCTCGCGGGGCGAGAGGCCACGCAGACGGCCGGCGTACTCGATGGCGGCCCGAGGGGTCAGGCCGGCCAGGGGCGCCTGCCCCTGCGACTGCAACGCGACCGCACGCCGCGCAAGTGCGGGGTGGGCGATCGCGTCGACGCCGGCGACGTGGATGCCTCCCTCGTCGGGTCGCAGCAGGCCGACCACCTGCGAGACCAGCGTGGTCTTGCCGGCTCCGTTGTGCCCGAGCAGGCCGACGACCTCCCCCGGGCGTACCTCGAGGTCGACCGCGTCGTTGGCGACCACCTCGTCGAACCGCTTGGTCACGCCCCGGACGCTGAGCACCGCCGACATCGTTGGCTCCTGCTCCCAGTATCTGGGATCCTGTTGGTATCTGAATACCGACAGTATTCCAATACTGTCGGTACGTCAACTAGACTCCCCGCATGACCCCAGCATCGGACCCCCCTGCCGGCGAAGGGCCGCTCACCCGCGCCCAACGGCAGCGACAGACCAGGACCGCACTGGTCGAGGCCGCCCGGGGGGTATTCGCTCGCGACGGATTCGCCGGCGCGAGCCTCGACACGATCGCCCGCGACGCCGGCTACTCCAAGGGCGCCGTCTACTCCAACTTCGACGGCAAGGCGGCGCTGTTCCTGGCCGTGATGGACCACGACCTGGACCGCCTGGGCGTCGACACCTGGGACCCGTTCGTCCGCGTGCCGGTCTTCGATGCCAGCGACAGCCCCGTCGGCGCCAACCTCGACGACCCGGGCGACCCCGAGGTCGGCATCGGCTTCGCACTGGCGACGCTCGAGTTCATCGCCACCGCGGGTCGTGACCCGGCGCTGCGTTCGGCGCTACGGGAGCGGGTGGCGACGCTGGTGGGCGCCTACGGCGAGGTCGCACGCCGGCACCGCACGGACGACGACCCCGTGACCGAGGACGAGCTGGCGTCGATGCTGGCCGCACTCGACCAGGGGACCGCGCTGCTGCTGCTCGGTGGGTGGGAGACGGCCGACACCGCGATGCTGCGCCGGGGTCTACGCCGACTGCTTCGGCCGGCACCCGGCGAAGGGCCTCGCTGACCGCAGCGTGTCGAGGCAACCGGGCGCTGGCGGTGCTTCAGGCCCACTTCGCGGGCAGGTCCGGCGGCGTGTAGTCGTCCACGTGGTCGAACAGCGCGTCGATGTCGGGGGCGACGTGGCAGAGCTCGCGGTAGATCGGCGCGGCGAACGAGGTCGCGTACAGCTGATCGAAGAAGACGAGCAGCGCGTCGTAGAAGCCGTCGAGGTTGACCAGCACGATCGGCTTGCGGTGGTAGCCGAGTTGTTTGAGCGTGAGCACCTCGAGCAGTTCCTCGAGGGTGCCGAAGCCACCGGGCAGCGCCACGAACGCGTCGCCGCGGGCGATCATCTGCTGCTTGCGGTCGTTCATCCCGTTGGTGACGACCAGGTCGTCGCAGGCCTCGTCGGCGATGCCGCGGTCGTACATCAACTTCGGCAGGACCCCGGACACGTGTCCGCCGGCATCACGCACGGCCTGGGCCAGCACACCCATCACCCCGACGTTGGTACCGCCGTAGACCAGCGCGTCACCGCGCTCACCGATCCGCCGGCCGAACTCGGCCGCGACCTCGGCATAGCGCGGATCGATCGCGTCCGACGACGACGTGTACACCGTGAACGCCGTCATGCTTCAGCCTCCCTCCCCGGGCCCACCGCTTCCGGCCTCCCTCCCTGGCCCACCGCTTCCGGCCTCCCTCCCGGGGCCCACCGCTTCCGGCCTCAATGTGGGGAACAGGATGACGTCGCGGATGTTGGCCACGTCGGCCAGCAGCATGACCAACCGGTCGACACCGATGCCGAGCCCGCCGGTCGGCGGCAGACCCAGTTCCATGGCCCGCAGGTAGGGCTCGTCGACGACCATCGCCTCGTCGTCGCCGGCCGCCTTCGCGCGGGCCTGGGCCTCGAGTCGCTCGCGCTGGTCGTCGGGATCGGTCAGCTCGGAGAAGGCGTTGCCGAACTCGCGGCCGGTCACGATCACCTCGAACCGCTCGGTGACGTGCGGTTCGCTGCGGTGCCGACGTGCCAGCGGCGACACCTCGACCGGGTAGTCGATCACGAACGTCGGGTCCCACAGCGTGTGCTCGACCAGCGCGTCGTAGAGTTCCAGCACCAGCTTGCCCGGGCCCCACGCATCCTCGGTGTGCACGTCGTGCTCGGCGCACAGCCTGCGCAGTTCCCCGACCGGGAGGTCGTAGGACAGGTCGTCACGGCCGGTCGCCTCACGGGTGAGCTCGAGCATGGTCGCCCGCCGGAACGGGCCGGCCAGCGACACGGCACGGCCCTGGTAGGTGAGCTCCAGCGTGCCGACCGCGTCCATCGCGGCCCGTTGGAGCAGCGCCTCGGTCAGGTCCATGACGTCGTGGTAGTCGGCGTAGGCCTCGTAGGACTCGAGCATCGTGAACTCGGGGTTGTGCCTGGTCGACATGCCCTCGTTGCGGAAGCTGCGGTTGATCTCGAACACCCGCCGCATCCCCCCGGCGATCAGCCGCTTGAGGTACAGCTCCGGCGCGATGCGCAGGTACAGGTCGGTGTCGAGCGTGTTGTGGTGGGTGACGAAGGGCTTGGCGTGGCCGCCACCCGGGATCGGGTGCAGCATCGGCGTCTCGACCTCGACGTAGTCACGCTCGTCGAGTTCGGCCCGCAGCGCCTTGAGCACCGTGGCCCGGATCGCGAACACGCGTCGGGCATCGGCGTTGACGGTCAGGTCGAGCTCGCGCTGGCGGAACCGCGCCTCGGTGTCCGACAGCCCGTACCAGGACGACGGCAACGGTCGGAGCCCCTTGCCGAGCAGGGTCAGGGTGCCCGGCTTCACCGACAGCTCGCCGGTCTTGGTGGCCAGGACCTCGCCGGTCGCGCCGACCCAGTCGCCGACGTCGAGCAGGTCGAGCAGGTCGCGCGAGGCGTCGTCGAGCGCCTTGACCGGGCAGAACAGTTGCACCTCGGCGCCGTCCTCGCGCAGCACGAGGAAGTGGAGCCGCCCCATGGCGCGCCTGGCGACGATCCGGCCCGCCACGGTCGCCTGCTCGCCGGTCTCGGTCCCCGGCCCGAGATCGGGGTAGCGCTCACGCAGGGCGGCGACGGTGGTCGTCGGTGAGAACCTCACCGGGTAGGGCTCGATGCCGGACTCGCGCAGCTGCGCGACCTTGGCGCGGCGCCCGGCGACGATCTCGTCGAACTTCGACCGGTCGTCGCTCCCACCGGAGCGCAGCGGATCCGGCTGCTCGTCAGGGACGTCGGGCAGTGGCGTGTCGGTCACGACGGCATCGATCTCGCGGGGCGGGGGGCGGCGGGAGGGCGGGTGCAACGCTACCGCCCGGTCGGGTCACTGGTTCCTGCCCCAGATGATGCGGAGGCCGTCGAGCGTGAGCCAGGGGTCGTAGCTGTCGATCGTCTCGCAGGCCGACAGCACGGCCGGCGCACAACCACCCGTGGCGATCGTGGTGACGTCACCGCCGAGTTCGGCGGCGATGCGGCGCACGATGCCGTCGACCTGGCCGGCGAAGCCGTAGACGATGCCCGACTGCAACGCCGTCACGGTCGAGCGTCCGATCGGTGACGGGGGCGCGACCGTCTCGACCTTGGGCAGGCGGGCGGCACGCTGGACCAGCGCCTCGGCGGCGATGTGGACGCCGGGGGCGATGGCACCGCCGACGAACGCGCCGTCGGCGCTGACCGCGTCGAAGCTGGTCGCCGTGCCGAAATCGACCACGATGGCGGCGCCGTCGAACCGGGCGTGGGCGGCGACCGCGTTGACGATGCGGTCGGCGCCGATGTCCTGCGGGTGGTCGTGCCGGATCGAGATCCCGGTCCGCACCCCGGGCTCGACGATGACGGGCGCGAAGTCGAGATAGCGGTTCGCCATCTCGCGGACCACCTCGGTGACCGGCGGCACGACGCTGCCGGCGACCAGGCCGTCGATCTCGCGGCGCAGGTCGAGGCCGGCGAACCCGAGGAATCCCGCCAGCGACAGGACGAGTTCGTCCGGGGTGCGCTCGACGTCGGTGGACAGTCGCCAGTGCTCGACGAGGTCGTCGCCGTCGAACACCCCGACGACCGTGTTGGAGTTGCCGACGTCGATGGCGAGCAGCACGGCAGGTCCTTGGCAGCCCGGGCATGGTGGGCGACGGGGAGGATCGGGGCTCAGGCGTCGAGGTGGAAGTCCAGGCCGATGTCGAGTTGCGGCGCCGAGTGGGTCAGCGCCCCGACCGCGATGCGGTCGACCCCGGCGTCGGCGTAGTCGGCCACGTTGTCCAGGGTGATCCGGCCCGAGGACTCGAGCAGGATCCGGCCGTGGCGACCCTCGAGTTCGCGTACCCGATCGACCGCGGCACGGGTCTGTTCGACATCGAAGTTGTCCAGCAGGACGTCGCGCGCGCCGGCCTCGATCGCCTCGTCGAGTTGCTCGAGCGAATCCACCTCGATCTGCACGGGACGCCCGCCGCTGCGGGCAATCGCGCGGCGCGTCGCGTTGGCGACCGAGCCGGCGGCCGCGACATGGTTGTCCTTGACCAGCAACGCGTCGAACAGGCCGATGCGGTGGCTGACCCCGCCGCCCGCACGAACGGCCGCCTTCTCGAGCAGGCGCATGCCCGGCGTGGTCTTGCGGGTGTCGCGCACGACGCAGCCGGTGCCGACGATCGCTTGCGCGTAGGCGTAGGTGCGCGTGGCGACCCCGGACAGATGCGTGAGGAAGTTCAGTGCGGTGCGTTCGCCGGTGAGTACCGAACGAAGTGGCCCGGCGACCCGGCCGAGATGCTGGCCCGAGGCGATGACATCGCCCTCCCCCACCTGCCAGGTCACCTCGACGCGCGGGTCGAGTTGCTCGTAGACCAGGCCGACCAGCGCGGTACCCGCGATCACGCCATCGGCGCGTGCGACCAGGTCCGCCGCACCGATGGCGTCCGCGTGGACGGTGGCGATGCTGGTCACGTCGCCGTGGTTGCCGAGGTCCTCCTGCAGCGCGCGGCGGACCACCTCGCGGCTGGCCGCCGCGATCGCGTGCGCATCCAGCGGTGGTTGGTCGTGGCGCGGTGGCGCGCTCGGCTGCCCAGGCGACGACGCGACCGACGACCGCGCGACCGACGACCGCGGGGCCGACGGTGGAGGGGCCGACGGCGGTGCCGACGACGGTTGTTCAGGCGACGGCTCCATGGACCTCGCTCCCGGTCACGGTGAGGCGGTTGTCGGCGTCGACGAACACCACGGTGGGCTCCCAGCGACGGGCCTCGGCGTCCTCGAGTTCGGCGTAGCTGATCACGATGATGGTGTCACCCGGGTGCACGAGCCGGGCGGCAGCACCGTTGAGGCACATCGTGCCGCTCCCGCGCGGCCCCTCGATGACGTAGGTCTCGAGCCGGGCGCCGTTGTCGTTGTCGACCACCTGCACCTTCTCGTTGGGCAGCAGGTCCGCGGCGTCCATCAGGTCGCGGTCGATCGTGATCGAACCGACGTAGTCGAGGTTGGCCTCGGTCACCGTCGCGCGGTGGATCTTGGACTTCATCATGATGCGTCGCATGGGCACTCCCCGTGTCGTTCCCGCCCGTCGAGGGCGTCGGGTTCCAACCGGTCACTGGTGCGGTGTCGCAGCCTCCGTCGCGGCCAGGAGGCGGTCCTCGTCGTCGGTGTCGCCGATCTCGACGTTGTCGATCAGGCGCACACCGTCGACCGAGGCGGCCACGGTCACGAGCAGCGGTCGCGGTTCCCGCCCGGCCGGCGGTGTCGTGGGGCCGGCGGCCTCCCCGCCCCGCGCGGCGGGGTCGGGGGGTGCCAGCGTGTCGGGATCGACGACCTCGACGTAGCCGACGGTCAGGGCTGGGACGGCGGAAAGAGTAGCGAGCGCCGCCGCGCGGACGTGGGTCGGGTCGGGTGCCCGTCCGGCCGTCCGGTCCTCGCGGGCGGCGCGAACGGCGGCGCGCAGTGCCTTCGGGATCGCGGCAGCAGCGGCGCGCCCGTCAGCGTCGAGCCGCCGGTTGCGCGACGAGAGCGCCAGCCCGTCGGGTTCGCGCACCGTCGGCGTCAGGACCAGCCGCACCGGCAGATCGAGGTCGGCGACGAAACGACCGATCACGACGTTCTGTTGGAAATCCTTGCGGCCGAACACGGCCACGTCGGGACCGACGATGTTGAACAGCTTGGTGACCACGGTGGCGACGCCGTCGAAATGGCCCGGCCGCGAGGCGCCTTCCAGCACCTCGGTGACGCCGGCGACGTGGACGGTGGTCCGCGGCGACGAGGGGTACATCTCCGCTTCGGACGGCGCGAACACGTAGGCCGGCGCGTCGGCGCCCAGGCTGCGCAGTGCCGCCTCGTCCGCCTCGAGGGTGCGGGGGTAGGCCGCGAGATCGTCGGCGCGGTCGAACTGGGTCGGGTTCACGAAGACGCTGACGACCACGACATCGGCGTGTCCGGCGGCGATGCGCACGTTGGCGAGGTGGCCCTCGTGCAGGGCACCGAGGGTCGGGGCCAGTGCGATGGTGCGACCCCGGCGTCGCTCGTCGTCGAGCGCGCCGCGCAGGTCCGCGATGGTCGTGACGCGTCTCATGCCTCGTCCAGGAGAGTCTTCAGCCGCGCTGCCGCAGCCGGGTCGAGGGCGCTTCCGGTTTGCGCGAGGACGGCCGCGGTCAACCGCCGGTAGGTGTCGGCGAGATGCGGCAGGTCGGCTTGCAGCGCCTGCAGGTGGCGCTCGATCGTTCCGGCGTCACCACGGACGACGGGGCCCGTGAGCGCCGACGCGCCGTCGCGCAGGACGTTGGCGACACTGGCCGCCGCCAACGGCGCGAGGAAGCGCTCCGGCGTGCGGATGCCGGCAGCGAGCAGCGTCTGACGGGCGGCAGCGACCGCCGCTCCGACCGCGTTCGATCCCAACGCGAGCCCCGCGTGATAGAGCACCCGTGCCCCGTCCGGGACGTCGACGGGGTCACCCCCGAGGTCCTGGACCAGCCCGTGGGCCCAGCCGCGGGCGGCGTCGGGCGCGGTGACCGCCCACGCCGACCCGTGCAGCACCTCGGGGTCTCTTGCCCCGACCGGGACGGTCATCGCCGGATGGCAGGCGGCGACGCCGGCACCCGCCCGGCGCGCGAGGTCGAGCACGTCGAGGCCGACCGACCCGGCCACGTGGATCACCCGCTGGTGTTCGCCCAGCGCGTCTGCCCGGACCAGGTCCCGCGTGACGGCGGCGATCGCGTCGTCGGGGACCGTCAGTACGAGCAGGTCTGCGAGCGCCGCGGCGTCGGCCGGGGCGGCGAGGTCACGCACCCCCGCGACATCGGCGGTGATGGCCGCTCGCGAGCCGGCCGTGCCCCCGGCCACGGCGACGACGCGGTATCCGGCGCGCGAGAACGCGACGGCGAGGAGTCCCCCGACCCGCCCCGGGCCGATGATCGCCACGCGCCGGCTCACGGCTGCTCGCCCGTGTCGAAGCGGGGACGGGTGAACGAGGCGGACGGAGCGGACGGACCCTCCGGCCGTTCGAACCGGCGGCCCGGCAGGTCCTCGAGGCGGACGACCATCTCGATGTCCTCGATCGGCGCCAGGGCGGTGAGCAGGCGGCTCAGCCGTCGGCCGTCCGGCAGTTCCCCGCCGGGCAGGATCTCGAACATCGGGACCAGCACGAAGGTGCGCTCGGCGATGCGCGGATGGGGCACCTGCAGGCGGGGCTGCTCGATCTCGCGGGTGCCGAACAGCAGCACGTCGATGTCGAGTGTGCGCGGCCCCCAGCGCACCTCACGCGAACGGTCGCGGCCGAAGGCGCGTTCGAGCAGTTGCAGTTCGTCGAGCAGCGCCAGCGGTTCGAGCGACGTGACCGCCGCGAGTGCCAGGTTGTAGTACGGCTCCTGGCTCACCGAGCGGGGATCGTCGGCAGGCGGCCAGGGTGGCGTCTCGTAGACGGCCGAGACGTCGGTCACCGCGACACCGTCGAGGTCGTGGATGGCGTGCACGGCAGCCGCCAGCGTCTCGAGCCGGTCGCCGACGTTGGCGCCGAGACCCAACACCACCTGCTCGCTCATGATTGGGACGGGTCCCCTGTCTCGGTCGCTGCGCTCCCTCGTTGCCCCCCGTCCCTCCTCAGGGTGACTGACACTTCCTCGGCGACGACGGGGAGTGGGGCCGCGGGCTTGTGGACGGTCACCTCGACGGCGTGCACCCGGGGATCGGCCAGGCAACGGTCGGCGACCGCACCGGCCAGGCGTTCGATCAGGTCGAAGGATTCGCCCGCGACGATCGCGGCGATGTCGCCCGACAGGCTGCCGTAGTCGATCGTGTCGGCGAGGTCGTCGGATGCGGCCGCGGCCGCGAGGTCGACCTCGAGCACCGCGTCGACGACGAAGCGTTGGCCGTACTCGCGTTCGTGGGCCAGCACGCCATGACGCCCGAAGACCTCGATGCCCGTCAACGTGATGCGGTCCACGCTCGCTCCGCTCGACTGGATCGGTCCGGTGACCGGCGCTACTCGTCGCCCGCCGTGGCCACCGCGTGCGCGAGCGCGAGGGCCTGCACGGTCTCGGCGACGTCGTGCGCCCGCACGATCCTCGCTCCCGCCGACACCGCGAGCGCGGCCGAGGTCACCGACCCGATCAGTCGGTCCTCGGGGTCGCCGCCGGTGACATGGCCCAGGAACGCCTTGCGCGAGGTCCCGATCATCAGCGGTCGCCCGAGCGAGGTGAACTCGCGCAACCGCCGCAACAGCAGCAGATTGTGGCCGGCGGTCTTGGCGAACCCGATGCCCGGGTCGACGACCACCTGCTCCCGTGGAATACCGATCCGGTCGAGTTGGTCGAGGCGATCGGCGAGGAAGTCGAACACCTCGCCGACGACGTCGGTGTACTCGGCCTGGTGCTGCATGGTCAGCGGGGTACCCCGCAGATGCATGAGGATGTACGGCACCCCGAGTTCGGCGACCGCGGGCAACAATTCCGGGTCGTAGGCACCCGCGGAGACGTCGTTGACGACGGCCGCACCTGCGGCCACGGCCTCGCGCGCGACCCGCCCCTTGGTGGTGTCTATCGAGATCGTGGCGCCGTCGGCGACCAGGGCCTCGATCACGGGGATCACGCGGGCGAGTTCCTCCTCGACGTCGACCGGCGCGGCCCCGGGCCGGGTCGACTCGCCGCCGATGTCGAGGATGTCGGCACCGGCCGCCAGCAGGGCCTGTCCGTGCCGGACCGCGGTTCCGGGGTGATCCCGCGCGTCGTAGTGCGCACCGCCGTCGGAGAACGAGTCGGGGGTGACGTTGACGATG
The DNA here is from genome assembly GCA_018335555.1 of Actinomycetota bacterium. GTDB lineage: Bacteria > Actinomycetota > Nitriliruptoria > Nitriliruptorales > Nitriliruptoraceae > Egicoccus. Next base: position 10,706 of record JAGXST010000219.1, read on the forward strand.
CCCATCACGAGCGGACGCTGCGAGGTGGGGAACGGCCCGCCCTCGGAGACGGGCAGGTCGGGGTAGCCGCCGAGCCAGGCCGCGACGGCGGGCTCGACGGTTCCGGCCACGAGATCGGCCAGTTCCCGCCCGCCGACCCGTCCCGCGGCATCGATCAACCGCGACGGCACGGCGGTGACCACGAGCCGACCGTCCACCCAGGCGGACACGCCGCGGGCCGCGGCAACGGCATCGGCGATCTCGGATGCGCGTGGCAACCGCGACAACGCCAGCCGTGCCGGTCCACCGGACGGGACCAGACCAGCATCTTCCACGCGTGTGAAGGGGAGTTCGATCACTGCCGTGTCGCCCTGTCGTCGAAGACGTCGCCGGCCCACGCCGGAGGATCGGGTGTCCGCGAGCCTACGGCACGTGGCCCCTGCGGACGCTCTCGGGTCCCCGGCCGCTCAGGTGCGTCGGGGGTCACCCCGCAACAGCGACAGCGCCTCGGCGCGCGTGCGTGGGTCCTCGCGGAAGATGCCCCGGACGGTCGAGGTGACCGTCTCGGCACCGGTCTTCTTCACCCCGCGCATCTCCATGCAGAAGTGGCGCGCCTCGATGACCACGATCACCCCGCGGGGATCGAGCGCCTGCTCGAGCGCGTCGGCGATCATCGTGGTCATCCGCTCCTGCAGCCCCGGCCGCTTCGCGCACACGTCGACCAGCCGGGCGAGCTTGCTGAGGCCGGTCACCTGCCCGGAGGTGTTGGGCAGGTAGCCGATGTGCGCGTGTCCGACGAAGGGGACGAGGTGGTGTTCACACGTCGAATGGAACGGGATGTCGCGCATCAGCACGAGTTCGTCGTGCTGCTCGTCGAACACCACCGACAGCACCGCCGCCGGGTCGTCGACGAGCAGGCCGGCGAAGATCTCGTCGTACTCACGCGCGACGCGCGCCGGCGTCTCGACGATGCCGGGACGCTGCGGATCCTCGCCGATCGCCTCGAAGATCATCCGCACGGCACGCTGGATCTTGTCGTGGTCGAACACACGCGCCGGCTCGACGCCGGGCAGATCGGCGACCGTGCTCGCGTCCTCGTCCGGCGTCGGCTGCGACGGCAGTTCGCTCACGAGTCGTCGTACTCGGCGCCGGTCGCAGCCGGCGCGCCCTGCGGGCCGTGGCCGTTACCGCTGCCGTTGCCGCTGGACGGGCCGGTCAGGCGGCGCAGCTTGTCGATCAGCGCGGCCGGCTCGTCCCCCACCGGTGCCGACACGGCGCGGGTCGGCCGCTTGACGATCGGCTCGAAGACCTCGGCGAGCAGGTCGCCGTCCACCGTCTCGACCTCGAGCAACTTGGTCGCGAGGCTCTCGAGCACGTGGTCGTTCTCGACCAGGATCTCGAGCGCCTCGTCGTGGGCCTCGTCGAGCAGTTGCCGCACCTCGAGGTCGATCTGGTAGGCGACCTGGCCCGAGTAGTCCGGCGCGTGACCGAACTCCTTGCCGAGGAACGGCTGCGAGTCGCGCTGGCCGAGGGTGATCGGTCCGAGCTTGGAACTCATGCCGTACTGGGTCACCATCTCCTTGGCCGTGGCGGTGGCCTTGCGGATGTCGTCGCCGGCGCCGGTGGTGATGTCGCCGACCTTGAGTTCCTCGGCGACGCGGCCCCCGAGCATGACCGCGAGCCGGTCGATCAGTTCGCTGCGCGAGATGAGGTACTTGTCCTCGGTCGGCAACTGCATGGTGAAGCCCAGCGCCTGGCCGCGCGGGATGATCGTGATCTTGTGCACCGGGTCGGCGTTGGGCAGCGCGTGTCCGACGATCGCGTGACCGGACTCGTGGTAGGCGACGGTGCGCTTCTCGCCCTCACCCATCAGGCGGGTGCGGCGTTCGGGACCGGCGACCACGCGATCGATGGACTCCTCGAGCTCACCGTGGCCGATCTCCTTCTTGCCGAACCGGGCCGCGAGCAGGGCGGCCTCGTTGATCAGGTTGGCCAGGTCCGCGCCGGTGAAGCCCGGCGTCTGGCGTGCGAGCACCGACAGGTCGACGTCGCCGGCCAGCGGCTTGCCGCGGGCGTGGACCTTCAGGATCGCCTCGCGGCCGATCAGGTCGGGGCGGTCGACCACGATCTGGCGGTCGAAACGGCCCGGACGCAGCAGCGCCGGGTCGAGGATGTCGGGCCGGTTGGTCGCGGCGATGAGGATGACCGAGCTGCGGACGTCGAAGCCGTCCATCTCGACGAGCAACTGGTTGAGGGTCTGCTCGCGCTCGTCGTGGCCGCCGCCCATGCCGGCGCCGCGGTGCCGGCCGACCGCGTCGATCTCGTCCATGAAGATGATGGCCGGGGCGTTGGCCTTGGCCTGTTCGAACAGGTCACGCACGCGCGAGGCACCGACACCTACGAACATCTCGACGAAGTCCGAGCCCGAGATCGAGAAGAACGGCACCCCGGCCTCGCCGGCGACCGCGCGTGCGAGCAGGGTCTTTCCCGTTCCCGGAGGGCCGAACAGCAGCACACCCTTGGGGATCTTGGCGCCCATCTGCTGGAACTTGGCCGGGTTCTCGAGGAAGTCCTTGATCTCGCGCAGTTCCTCGATGGCGGAGTCGGCCCCGGCGACGTCGCTGAAGGTGACCTTCGGCGCGTCCTTGGACACCATCTTGGCCTTGGACTTGCCGAACTGCATGACCTTGCCGCCGCCGCCCTGCATGTTCTGCATGAGCAGGAAGAACACCACGAGGATCAGCATGAACGGCAGGACCGTGGCCAGGATCGAGGCCAGCGCGCCGGACTGCTCCGGGTCGAACTCGACGGAGCCGATCAGTCCCTGGTCGACCCAGTTGGCGATCTGGTCGTCGTTGATCTGCGGGTTGAAGTAGACGCTGAAGGGCTGCGTACCGTCGGCGGTCCTCCGCTCGCCCTCGATCTGTTCGGTGCGGTTACCGACCCGGGCCTCGACGTCTTGCCCCTGCAGTTGGCCGTCCTCGACCGCCTCGGCGAACTCCGACCAGGTCATCTCGTCGGACGGGGCGGCGCCCTGGACGAAGCTGACACCGAGCCAGAGCGCGGCGGCGAGCGCGAGCACCCAGGGCAGGGGGCCACGGAGTAGGCGCTGGCCTGGCTTCACGATTCCTCCACCTGTCCGGGCGCGGTGGTGGCGTGCGGTTCACGCCCGGCTGCGGACCGTCGAATCGCGCGCGGACGACACATGTGTGCAGGGTTCGATGCTACCACCGCACCAGATGCCCTCCCCCGGCCTGCGCCGGGGGACGGCACATCCGGGGTGGGTCCCCTGTCTCGCTCCGCTGGCGCTCCGCTCGTTGCCCCCAACCCTGGGGATCTAGCCGCCGTAGACGCTGGGTTCGAGGGTGACGATGTCGCGCAGCGAGCGGTAGCGCTCGGCGTAGTCGAGCCCGTAGCCCACCACGAACACGTCTGGGACCTCGAAGCCGACGTAGCGCACCGGCAGGTCGACCTCGCGCCGGCTCGGCTTGGTCAACAGCGACAGGATCTCGACGCTGGCGGGACGACGCGAACGAAGGTTCTTGGTGAGGTAGTCGAGCGTGAGCCCCGAGTCGACGATGTCCTCGACCAGGAGCACGTCGCGGCCCTCGATCTCGGTGTCGAGGTCCTTGAGGATGCGGACCACGCCCGACGACGAGGTCGAGGCGCCGTACGAGGACACGGCCATGAAGTCCATGGCCGTGGGGATGGTCAGGTGGCGCGCGAGGTCGGCCATGACGAAGATCGCGCCCTTGAGCACGCCCACGAGCAGCAGGTCGCGGCCGGCGTAGTCACGGTCGACGTCGGCGGCCAGTTCCGCGAGCCGCGTCTGCAGATCGGCTTCGGGAATCAGGATCGACTCGACGTCACCGCGGAACGTCGGTGGGATCGAACTGAGGTCGTCCATCTGCTCGGCCAGGTTTCTCGTCCGGGGCGCCGGACGGTCGGGGCACGACGGGGCCGGGACTCTAGACGGCCGACTGGACCACGAGCAGCGCCCGTGGCGCCGCGCGCCCGTCACGCACCGTCTCGACATCGGCGGCGATCCCGGGCACCCAGACCACACGGCTGCCGTCGGCGACGATCGGCCACAGGTCACGGACGGGCCGGGGCAGCCCGGCATCGATGAGCACGTCCTGCAGGCGCCGGGTCCCGCCGCCGGTGCGCACCCGGTCCCCCGGTCGCCGGGAGCGCACCTCGAGGCGGCCGTGGTCCGCGCCGAGTGCGAGCGACATCCGCGCGCTCGTGCCCCCTGGTGGCACCAGGTGGCCCGGCACGCGCACCGCCGGCGGTGTCCATGCCTCGGCGAGTTGGAAGGCGATCTGTCCGGCCGCGAGGTCCTGGGACAGGTCGGTCTGCGGCGTGATCGCGACGATGCGGGCCCCGATCGTCGGCCAGACGACCTCGCCGGGCACCGTCAGTGCCGTCGTCGGTGTGTCCTGGACGGCCGGCGGGCCGATCGTCCGCCACCCACCACCGGCCGTCGCACGGACGTCACCGGCGAGGTCGACCGCGGCCCCGCTGGCGAGTGCCAGGACGCGATCGACCGCGTCGGCGCCCAACGGGCGCTCGAGCAGTTCTGCCAGCACGGCGCGCACGACCCGTCGCCGCAGGGCCAGCGGGAGCAGGGCGAGCCGGGCGTCGGGCAGACATCGGATCGGGCCGACGCGGACCACCATCGTGGCCATCTCGGTGGCCGCCATGTCATCGAGGGCCTCGGCATCCGCACGGCTCAGGTCGGCGAGACGGGCCAGCGCCCCCACGGGGTCCCCGCCGACCTGGTCCAGCGCCGGCAACACGACGTTGCGGACCACGCTGCGCCGTACCTGCGGGTCGGTGTTGGTGGGGTCGTCGACGAACGGCAGTCCTTCGGCCGCGAGGAAGTCCCGCAGCGACGTGCGACGAAGGCCGAGGAGCGGACGGAACAGCCCGATGCGTCGGTCGAGGTCCCGACGGCGCGGCATGGCCCCCAGGCCGTCGGTCCCCGTGCCGCGGGCCGCACGGAGCAGGACGGTCTCGGCCTGGTCGTCGGCGGTGTGGCCGACCAGCACGAGGGTCGCCCCCACCTCGGTCGCCGCCGCCGCGAGCGCCGTGTAGCGGGCCTGTCTCGCGGCAGCCTCGATCCCCTCGCCCGCGGGCGCCACGTCGACCTCGACGCGTCGCAGCGGCAGGCCGAGGTACGCCGCGTGTACGTCGAGCACCTCCTGCTCGGCGGTGTCGTCGCGCAGTCCGTGGCGGACGTTGACCAGGTGCAGGTCGAGGTCATCACGGGCCTCCGCGACCAGGTACGCCAGCGCGGTCGAGTCCGACCCACCCGACACGGCGACGACGACCGTCGCGGCCTCGGCGACCTCGGCGAGGGCGGCGGTGACGGCGGCGACGAGGTCACCGCGCGGGCGCCCGCGCGCCAACGGGCCGAGCGTGCCGGCCACCTCAGGCAGCCCGGACCCGCGCCAGCCAGGCGGCCGGGTCAGCCACCTCGTGACCGAGTGGCAGGTGTTCGGCGGCCGAGAAGGCACGGTTGAGCGCCTCGACGCCACCGAGTTCGATCACCCCCCGCACGAACTGCTCGCCTTCGCGGTACTGGCGACGCTTCATCTCCATACCGGCGAGCGCGAGGACCTTCGAGGCGACGTCGCCGTGCCGCTCGGCGAGCAGGCCGCGGACAGCGTCGGGGTCGGCGATGAGGTCGCCGGTCGAGGCTTCGAACATCGCGGTGTTGCCGTGCCCCTCGAGCAGGCTCATCAGCCCCTGTGCCTCGGCGACGATGCGGGCCTGGGCCTCGGTGAGGACCGCCTCGATGATCGGCTCGATGGTCCCGGTCTCGCGCACCTCGGCGACCAGGCGCGGCAGCCGCGGGGCCAGATCGAGCATGGCCGCTCGGTCGACCCTGGCCTCGGCGAGGTAGCGCCCGACCAGGCCCCGCAGGTGGTCGCCGAGCCACGGGTTGCCGTCGAACTGCAGGCGGTGGGTGATCTCGTGCAGCACCACGGTGCGGCGGACGTCGACCGCCAGGTCACCCTGGCGCTCGGCGAGTGCGAGGACGTTTGGCCCGACGACGAGCAGGTCGCCGCCGCCCGGACCCCCGAACGGCAGGACGAACTGGCCGAGCACCTTCGTCGAGAGCAGGCCGAGCAGGGCCCCCACCTGGACCCCGACCACCCGCGACGCCACGGCACGGTTGCCGGTCATCTTCTCACGCAGCGGGGCGAAGGCGCCGCGCAGGCTCGACACGTTGATCCGCACCCACCCGAGGCGGCCGACCACGCGAGCCTGGGTCGGAGGCAGGCCGTGTCCGAGCCCGCTCCAGCGACGCGCCGCGGCGTCGAGGTCGGGCACGTCCGCCGCGATCTCGGTGCGCAGGGCACGGGCGGCCGCAGGATCGTCGCGCCGGCTCGGCACGAGCAGGGACGCCGCCCACATGGCGGCGCGCTCGTCGATCACGGGCGGCCCGTCGTCGCCACTCGGCGTGGGTGACAGGTCGGGCGTCGCCACGAAGGTCCCTTGCGTCGGGGTCAGTGCCCGGCGGCCTCGCGGGCGGGACGGTGCACCAGCAGGTAGTACAGGCCGGCGAGCAGGGTCACGCCGATCGCGCCGGCGACGAGCAGGATCCAGGCAGCACCCCAGGTGAACTGCACCTCGAGGTCCTCGTAGCCGCCCAGGGTGCGGGCGGGGTTGTCCTCGTCGAGTCGGTCGGCCGGCTCGGGACCGGTCGGCTCACCCTCGACGGCCAGGACGATGGTCTCGGGGGCGGTCTCGGAGGCGGCGAACGCCGCGGTCGGCGCCGCCAGCAGGCTGACGAGCAGCAGCGTGGGGGCGAGCAGGCCCAGAAGGCGGCGCATGGGTCGGGGACCTCCCAGATGACGTTCGACGAGACGACGCCGCGGGAGCGTAGCGGACACCCCCGGGCGGGCCGGCAGCGCGCCGGGTCAGGGGGCGGCGTCCTGCAGGGGCAGCCGGTACTCCCGGACCATGCCGTCGCCCGCCGCGGCGGCCCGGACGTCGCCCGCGATCCACCCCAGTCGGTCGTAGAACCGCTCGGCCGGGCCGCCCGCGGCGGTCACCAGGCGCGCCTCGTCGGCCCCGGCGGCTCGTGCGGCGTCGAGGAAGGCCGCGACCAGGACCCGGCCGGTGCCGTTGCCCTGGGCCGCAGCGGACACCGCGACGTGGGTGAGCACGGCCACCATCGGGGCCGGTGGCTCGCCGACGGCTGCGTCCGCAGGTGGTCGGCGCCGGGATCGCAGCGGATATCGCAGGACCCACCGGACGTAGCGCAACGCGCGTGTCCTCAGGAACAGCCAGAGCAGGGCCGGCCGGACGAGCATGGCGGCGCCGGCACGCAGGGCCAGGCGCGGGCCCAGGCGCTTGACGACGAAGCGGTAGTGGGAGCGGTTGTCGACCGTGCCGACCAGGAAACCGACGGGGACGCCTTCGCCGCCCGCGACGAGGGCGACCGCGTGGGGGCTGGCGATGAAGGTGGCGTGGTAGCTGCGCAGGAAGCCGGGACCCAGCCGGGCGAAGAACCCCCCTGGCAACTGTTCGCCGTGAAGTTGCACCGTGCCGACCAGGTCGGCGAGGTCGGCGGGACGCACGGCGGTCACGCTGGCATTCCTCGCGGGTCGGGGGCGTTCCGAACGCTACCGCCCAGCCCGCCCCGGGTGCGATCAGGCAGCCGCGGGCAGCCCGTGGGACCGCGCCACGAGTTCGAACGAACGCAACCGGGCGCCGCGCGAGGTGCCCGCCGAGGCCAGGATCAACTCGTCGGCATCCGCGTGGGTGGCGAACCGCTCGAGGTAGGCCCCGACCTCGTCGACGGTGCCCGCCGCGGTGTAGCGCACCATCTGCTCGACCTGTTGGCCGCCGGGCGAGTCGAGCACCGCGTCGATCTCGTCGTCACTGAGCGTGCGGTCGCGACCGAACAGCAGTCGTGCCCGCCGTCGCTTGGTGGCCCGCAGTTCGGCAGCCGCCGTCTCGGCGTCGTCGGCCGCGATGACGTTGACGCCGGCGATGACGTATGGCCGCTCGAGGTCCTCGGAGGGGCGGAACTCGCGGCGGTAGAGCGCCACCGCCGGTTCGAGCGCCTGCGGCGCGAAGTGGGACGCGAACGCGTACGGCAGTCCGAGTGCCGCCGCCAACTGGGCTCCGAACAACGACGACCCGAGGATGAACAGCGGCACGTCGGTCCCGTGCCCGGGCGTGGCGGTGACACCGGGCACCCGCGAACGACCGCGCAGGTACCCCTGCAGTTCCACGACGTCCTCGGGGAAGCGGTCGGCGGACGAGTGGTCGCGGCGCAGCGCCCGGAAGGTGGCCTGGTCCGAGCCAGGTGCACGGCCGAGGCCGAGGTCGATTCGGTCCGGGTGCAGCGAGGCGAGCGTGCCGAACTGCTCGGCGATCGTCAGCGGCGAGTGGTTCGGGAGCATCACGCCGCCGGCACCGAGTCGGATGCGGCTGGTGTGCGCCGCGACGTGGGCGATCAGCACACTGGTGGCCGCCGAGGCGATGGTCGCCATGTTGTGGTGCTCGGCGTACCAGACCCGGCGGTAGCCGAGCGCTTCGGCGTGACGGGCGAGGTCGACGCTGGCATGGAGCGCATCGGCGACGGTCTCGCGCTCGCCGACATCGGCGAGGTCGAGGATGGAGAGTGCGAACGTCATCGGTTCTCCTCGGGCGGACCCGGGGCAGGAAGCGGACGTCAGGTCAACCGACACGGACCGGGCGGTATTCCCGAGGAGTAGGGTCGAGCCATGCTCGGACGTCGCTGCCGGTTGCCGGCCATCCTCCTGCTCGCCCTGGTCTGGCTCGCCGCCGCCGGCTCCGCCGCGGCACAGGACGTTCCCCGGCTGCCCGACGAGGTCACCGACGGGGCGGAACTCCTCGACGGCCGCGAGGACGAGGTGCGCGACGCACTGGCCGCGGTACGCGACCGGGTGCAGTTGTTCGTGCTGACCACCGGGACGACCGGAGGCATCCCGATCACCGACTTCGCCGACGAGGTGGCCGCGTCCAACTCGCTCGGCGGCGACGACGCACTGCTGGTCGTCGCGATCGACGACCGCGCCTACGCCCTGTGGGTGGCCAACGCGCTGCCCGGTGTCAGCGATGCCGACATCGCCGCCATCAACCGCGACGTCATCGAGCCACGACTTGCGGAGGGGGACTTCGCGGGCGCCGCCATCGACGCCGCAGCCGCGCTCGCCCAGGCGACCGCCGATGAGCCCGGGCCGGCCGGCGAGCCGCCGCCGGTCCCGCCGTCGCGCACGGACCCGGTACCCGAGCCGGACGACACCTCGGCCACCGGTCGCGTCTCGCGAACGCCGTGGGTGCTCGCGGCCGTCGTGATCGCCTTCCTCGCTGCGGCCGGCTGGTCGCGGGTACAGCAGCGACGTGGCCGGCGCCGCAACGCCGAGGAGCGCGACCGTCGCCTGGGCGAGCTCGCACGTCTGGCCAACGCGCGCCTGGTCGCCAGTGACGAAGCCGTCCGCGAGGCCGCGACCGAGCTCGGCTTCGCCGAGGCCCAGTTCCACGCCGACGACGTGGCGCCGCTGCGCGAGGCACTGGCGCAGGCGCGGACCCAGCTTCATGACGCGTTCGAACGGCGCCAGCGGCTCGACGACGACGTGCCCGAGACGCCGGAGCAGCGCCAGGCGATGCTGCAGGAGATCGTCGCACTGACCGAGCGCATCGACCGGACGCTCGCCGCCGAGTACGCACGCCTGGCCGATCTGCGAAAACTCGAGGAGCGCGCGCCTCGACTGCTCGACGAGCTGGCGGTGGCCCTCACCGCTGCGACGACGCGGCGCGACGGCGCCGACGAACTCCACGCCGAGCTGGTGGTCTCGCCCACGGCCGTCCAGGCCACCCGCGGCAACCTCGTCGAGGCCGACAAGCGACTCCAGGCGGCCCGCCGGGAACTGGACGTCGGCGCGTCGGCGTTGCAGGAGCAGGATCGGAGCGGCGCGGCCCGTGCCGCCCGCGGCGCCCAGGTCGAGTTGGCCGCGGCGACCGAGCTGGTCGCCGCCGTCGAGCGGGCCGCGGCGGAAGTCGACGAGGCACGGCGCGGCATCGACGACGCGTTGGTGGCCGCCGCATCGGCCGTCGACCGGGCCGCGGCGGCGCTACCCGGCGCCCCGACGCCCGCAGACGGGCCGACGGATGCGCCAGGGGCCCCCGCAGCCTCCCCCCCGGCGCCGCCACCACCACCCTCGCCGGCGTCCCTGCTCGACGAGGCGCGCTTCCTGCTCGCGGAAGCCCGGTCGTTTCGCGAGACCGACATCGTCCGTGGCTACGAGCTGGCCAGCAGCGCCCAGGCGGCGGCGAACCAGGCGGAGGCGCTCGTGCGGGCCGCTCACGAACGACGCGAGCGGGACCTGGCCGCCGCGACCGCCGCACTGCAGTCGGCGCGCGCCGTCCACGACCGTGCCGCCGACTACCTGGCCACCAGACGCGAAGGCGTCGGCCGAGAGGCACGCACCCGACTGCAGGAGGCCGAACGCCACCTCGAGGTGGCCATCGCCGCGCTCGAGGGCGACCCCGCGTCGGCGGCGGCACACGCGCGCACCGCGGAGCAACTCGCGAACGAGGCCTACCGGCTCGCGCAACGCGACTTCGACCAGTACGACCAGTTCCGCGGACCGTTCGGTCGTGGCCCGTTCGGGGGAAGGGGCGGGTCGACCATCGTCATCGGGGGCTTTCCCATCCCGTTGGGCGGCAGCGGCCGTCGGGGCGGCGGCTGGGGCGGCTCGGCCTGGGGTTCCCCCGGGGGTGGCCGCAGTTTCGGTGGCGGGTTCGGTGGCGGCGGCTTCGGTGGCGGCCGTTCCGGCGGCGGTGGGTTCGGTGGCGGACGCTCCGGAGGCGGCCGCTTCTAGCGACGACGACTTGCTCGCCCGACGGGCGGCACGGACAAGGAGACACACGATGGCACGGACGATCCTGGGACGACTCGGACAACTGATGCGGGCGAACGTCAACGCGCTCATCGACAGCGCCGAGGACCCCGAGAAGATGTTGGACCAACTGGTACGCGACTTCACCTCGAGCATCACCGAGGCGGAGGCGGCCGTCGCACAGAGCATCGGCAACCTGCGCATGCTCGAAGACGACCACGAGGAGGCGACGCGAGCGGCCGGGGAATGGGGCAGCAAGGCCGCCGCAGCCGCGGGGCGGGCCGATCAGTTGCGCGCCGACGGCGACGCGACCGAGGCGGAACGGTTCGAGCAACTGGCGAAGATCGCGCTGCGCAAGCAGATCGCCTTCGAGCAGCAGGGCGAGACCTTCGGCGGCCAGATCGCGCAGCAGACCGAGATGGTCGACAAGCTCAAGGACGGGCTCGACAAGATCCGCGTCAAGCGCGAGGAGCTGGTCAGCAGGCGCAACGAACTGGTCAGCCGCGCCAAGATGGCCGAGGCGCAGAGCCGGGTGCAGGAGGCGGTGCGCAGCGTTTCGGTGCTCGACCCGACCACCGACCTCGGACGTTTCGAGGAGCGTGTCCGGCGTGAGGAGGCACGGGTGCGCGGCATGGAGGAGGTCGCGGCGTCGTCGCTCGACGCCCAGTTCGACGAACTCGACGAACTCGGTGACGACCTCGAGGTCGAACGTCGGCTCCAGGCCCTGCGCGAGGGCGGCGGCGCCTGACCACGGCGGGCGACGAGGCGGCCCCGGACGCGTCGCGTCCGGGG
>JAGXST010000220.1 GCA_018335555.1 Actinomycetota bacterium
GCGAGTAGCGGGCGAACTCCTCCACGGTGCGTTCGGCATCGAGCCACATCGTGAACTGTTCACCGTCGGGGAAGGCGACGTGGGCGACGGGGTCCGGGTCGAGGTAGCGCAGCCCGAACTCGCGCAGCAGGCCGAGCTCGTCGGCGGCGATGACCGGGTTGTTCTGGATCAGGGTGTGCCCGGTCGAGCAGGTGTCCATCACGAAGCCCGGTCGCACCAACTCCTCCGACACCGCGCCACCACCGGGCCGCTCGCGGGTCTCGAGTACGACCACCTTCCGGCCGGACCGGGCGAGGTAGACGGCCGTGATCAGCGCGTTGTGACCCGACCCCGCGACGACGACGTCCGCATCGTGGGTCACGCGCGGATCTCCGACAGCAGGCGCTCGACGTTGCCGCCCAGGATCAGCTCGCGGTCGTCGTCCGAGAGCCCCTCGACCGCGTCCAGGGTGTCGACCGGGGTCAGGTCCCCCATCGGGAAGGGGTAGTCCGAGCCGACCACGACCCGTTCGGCGCCGGCCCACTGGATCAGCATGGCCAGCACCTTCGGGTCGTGCAGGACGGTGTCGAAGTGGACCTTCTGCAACAGTTCGGTCGGGCGGGTCGCGATGCCGCCCTTGTGGGTCAGGTGCGAGACGGCCTCGAAGCCACGGTCCCAGCGGCCGGACTGCCACGGCGCGAACCCGCCGCCGTGCAGCAGCACCGGACGCAGGTCGGGATGGCGGTCGAGCACGCCGGAGAACAGCATGTGGGCGATCGCGATCGTCGACTCGGCCGGGTTGCCGACCAGGTTGCCCAGGAAGTAGCGCGACACGTTGCGGCCGGCGAGAGACGCGTAGGGGTGGATGACGACCGGACAGCGCAGTTCGGCCGCGGCGGCCCAGAAGGGTTCGAGGTCGGGGTCGTCGAGGTCGCGGCCGTCGACGGTCGTGGCGATCTCGACCCCGACCATCCCGAGCTCACCGACGGCGTGCTGCAGTTCGTCGGCCGCGGCCTCGCCGTCCTGCAGCGGGACCGTGCACAGGCCGCGGAAGCGGTCGGGGTGTGCGGCGACGGTCTGGGCCAGCAGTTCGTTGAACATCCGCGCGTAGCGGACCCCGACGTCCTTCGGCAGCGAGTACCCGGTCAGGTCGATCCAGCTCGAGATCAACTGCACGTCGACCCGGGCGGCGTCCATGGACGCGAGCCGGTGGCCGACGTCGTCGAAGTCGTCGCGCAGCGCCGGTGTCGTGAGCCCGCCGGCGAAGCGGACCGCCCGGCCCTTGTCGGTGTCGACCAGTTCGGTGCCGTACGCGTCCCCCTCGCGCTCGAACAACTCCAGCAGCCCGTCCGGGGCACAGTGGGCGTGGACGTCGTAGGTGGTCACAGTCGGGCTTCCTCCATGCGGGCGCGAAGCGCCGGTTCGGGCTCGACGACGTAGACGCCGTCGGCCCAGCGGTCGGTGACGTAGATCAGGCCGTCGTCGGCGACGAACACGTCGTTGATCTGGATGTCGGGCTGCCCCTCGGGCAGTTGGGGGATCCAGTGCGCGATCTCGCGGGGGTCACGCGGGTCGGCGAAGTCGTAGACGCGCAGGCCGGCGTTGAAGTAGGTGACGAACACGACCTCGGCGCTGCGGTAGCTGCCCGGGCGGTTCTCGTGGGTGTTGTGCGGCCCGAAGCGCAGGCCGCGGGTGGCGAAGTCGCCCTCGGGTTCGGGCACGACCGACACCACCTCGGGGTTGCGGTCGTCGCTGATGTCGACGATACGCACGAAGTGGGGCCCGACGGCCTGCTTGTCGTGGGTCTCCTCGTCGGTCACGACCAGCAGGTCGCGTCCCGGCAGCGGCATGCACGTGTGGGTGTCACCGACGGGGTCCCAGGTCAGCTTGCTGACCACCTGCGGCGCGGTGACGTCGGCGATGTCGAGGATGACCATGCCGGCGTCGTTGTAGCCGAGGTAGGCACGGTCGCCGTCGATCAGCGCGTGGTGTGCGGCGAAGCGTCGACCGTCGGGCCAGGTCGGCTCCTCGTCGTCGCGCTGCCCGGGCCACCACCAGCGACCGACCTCGACCGGGTGGGTGGGGTCGTCCATGTCGACGATGACCCAGATGCGATCCTCGAAGCGGTCGGGGATCGCCGACATGTAGGCGTAGCGGCCGCCGGTCCACACGATGCGGTGGACACCCTTGCCGGTCGAGTCGAACCAGCCGATCTGCTTGGGGTCGAACGGGTCGGCGAGGTCGTAGACGGCCATGCCCGCCGAGAAGTCCTCGCCGCTGCGGAACTGCTCGTGGTTGACCAGGAGCAGGCCATCGGCCACCTGCACCTTGTGGGTGTGGGTCCCGGGTGGGGCCTCCCATTGGCGTACGACGGTCGGGTTGGTGACGTCGCTGACGTCGAGGATCGAGGTGCCCATACCGGTCGGGCCGAAGTGGCCGACGTAGAGGGCATCACCCTCGCGCAGCACCTGCATGCCGTCGCCGTAGCCGTTCAGGCGTGAGTGGCCGAGCAGGCGCAGACCGTTGGCGTCTTCGGGGCGGGACATCCGCATGCCTTTCACACGAGCACGGAAGGAAGCGACCGGCCCGGGCGACGCGGGGTCGCCCGGGCCGGGTCGGATCAGCCTTGCCTCGTCGTCGGTCAGTCGAGGCTGGCCGGACGCAGGTCGATACCGACCCGCTCCTGCGCCTCGTGCAGCGCCGTGAGGTCGACGTAGCTGCGCCAGTCGATGTCCTCGGGCAGGTTGCCGAGTTCGATCTGCTCCTCGACCAGTGCGTCCATCAGGTCGGTTTCGAAGCCACCGTCCGGGCTGACCTGTTCGACCTCGAGCTGGAAGACGGTCTCGAAGGGTTCGGGGATGTCGAAGCCGTAGTCCTCGCGCATGATGCGGTAGATCTCGGCCTTCTTCTCCTCGTCATCGATCGCCTCGTACATGTCCTGGCGGGCCTTGAGCGTGGCCTCCCAGAACGCGACGACGGTGTCGTAGTTCTCCTCGTAGAAGTCGCCCATCACCAGCAGGCCCTCCTGCGGGTTCTCGGCGAACTGCTCGTAGATGAACTGGCCGCCGGCCTCCTCGAGCGCGAACTTGTGCCGCGGGAACAACGCGCCGGCGGCGACGGTGCCGCTCATGATCGCCTGCAGGGTCGCGTCCGAGTTGCCGCCCTGGGGCACGAAGTTGACCTCGTCGGGGTCGACCCCGAGCTCGGTGAGGTAGCGCTCGATCAGACGCTGGTTTCGGCTGCCGAGGGCACCACCGGTGATGTCCTGGCCGATCAGGTCCTCGGGCTCGGAGATGTCGGGCCCGACACCGAGGATCTGGTACTCGCCGTGGCGGTAGGTGCCGGTGAAGATGATCTCTTCGCCGGAGGTGTTCGCCGACCCGAACGCCGCGTCGGTGTCACCCTGGGTGATGTCGAGGCTGCCACCGATCAGACCCGCGATGTACTCGTCGGTCTCGATGATCTCGACGTCGGTGATGCCGACCTCCTCGAAATAGCCGTACGCGTCGGCGAGCACGACCGCCATCTGCGTGGCGTAGTTCGGGTTGTTGATGCCGACGGTGATGCTCGACAGCACGTTTCCGCTGCCCTCGCCCTCGGCCTCGGTCTCGCCGCCGTTCTCGCCTTCGGCGCCCGTGTCCGGGTCGTCCGAGCCGCCACAGGCGGTCGCGATCATTGCCAACGCGCCGACGGCAGCCACCGTCCGGCGCCACTTGATGAAGCTGGTCATGCGTTTGCTCCCTCTCCCCGTGGGTCTTCCTGCTCCGGTTCGTGACCGGTCAGGCCTCTTGATCGCCGTGATGGCACGGCAAGGTCGATGTGCGGCGGTGCGGCCGCCGTCGTTCAGCTGCCGTAGTTGCGCCAGGGTGCGGCCTTGGTCTCGATGATCTTCACGATCTGGACGAATCCGAGGCTGAAGACCACGAGTACCAGCAGCACCGCGTAGAGCAGCGCCGGGTTGAACGACTGGGCAGCGCGCGTGGTCAGGTAGCCGAGTCCCTTGTTGCCACCGAAGATCTCGGCGATGACCAGCCCGACCAGGCCGCGGGTCATGCCCTGGTTCACGCCCGAGATGATGAACGGCAACGTGAAGGGGAAGATCACCTTGCGGTACAGGTCGGTCTTGGAGGCGCCGAAGACCTGGCCGGCACGGACCAGTGACTGGTCCACCGTCTTCACCCCTGCCATGCAGTTGATGATGATCGGGAAGATCGCGGACAGGAAGATCAGGGTGAACTTGGCGCTGTCGGAGAAGCCCAGGATCAGGATCAGCAGCGGCATCAGCGCCACGCGCGGCAGTGCCGCCATCGCCCACACGTAGGGGCTGAAGATCGAGTCCATGACCTTGCTCGCGCCCATCAGCAAGCCGATCGGGATGCCGACCGCAGCGGCTGCGAGCATGCCGATCGAGAACATGCGCATGCTGTAGAAGACGTGCTGGAGGATGATCCCACCCGGCGACAGCCCCTCGAACAGCGTGCGGAACATGTCGGACGCACGCGGCAGGAACAGCGGACTGACCACCTCGGCACGCGCGAACAGCTCCCACAGGATGAAGAAGCACGTGAGGTTGAGCAGCACCAACCCTGCGGCGCCGTAGCGGCGCAGGTAGTTGATCGGGCTGTAGCGGAACGTGCGCTCGGGCCCGTTCAGCGGCCCACCGTCGCCGGGAGCGACCGTCTTCGGCTCTACCGTGGCACTCATCAGGCCTCGCCCTCCGTCGCCGCACCGAATGCCTCGCCCTTGAGCAGGTCCCACACGTGCTCGCGCAGTTCGTGGTAGCGCTCGTTGGCCTTGATGTCGTACTCGAAGCGCGGACGGGGCAGGTCGACCTCGACCACCTCACGGATCCGGCCGGGCCGGTGCGAGACGACGACGACGCGGTCGGCCAACGTGATCGCTTCGTCGATCGAGTGGGTGATCAGCACCACGGTCTGCCCGGTCTCGGCGATGATGCGCTCGAGCTCGGCCTGCATGCCCTCGCGCGTCATGGCGTCGACCGCACCGAACGGCTCGTCCGCGAGCAGTATCTCGGGCTCGCACACCAGCGCACGGGCGATGCCGACGCGTTGCTTCATGCCGCCCGACAACTCGTAGGGGAACGACTTCTCGAACCCCTTCAAGCCGACGAGGTCGAGGTAGTGGGCGACCCGGTCGGCCAACTGCTGCTTCGACAGGTCGTGCTTGACGAACTCGAGACCGAACTCGACGTTCTCCTGGACCGTGCGCCATGGCATCAGGGCGTAGTCCTGGAACACCATCGCACGATCGGGCCCGGGCCCCTTCACGGGCGTGCCGTTGACGTGCATCGTGCCCTGCCATGGTTTGACGAGGCCCGCGACGACGTTGATGAAGGTCGTCTTGCCGCAGCCCGACGGGCCGACGATGCAGATGAACTCGCCGCGGCGGATCTGCAGGTTCACGTCCCGCAGCGCCGTCAGCTCGATCTTCTCGCGCAGCTTCCGATAGCCCACCACGAGGTCACGCGCATCGATGACGACGTCGTTGCGGCCAGCGGCCGACGTGGCCGACCGCGTCGCCGGAGACGGCATGTTGGTCATGTGTTCCTCCCGACCGGCGACCGGTCAACAGCCTCGACGAGCCTTCTCCCGGCGCCGCCTGCAGGGCATCCAACCATGCTGCGCGACGGTTGACAATCGATTGCAGGAATCCGGGACCGGAATCCCTACGACCGCCGTCGTCGACTCACGCCGTGACGCCGTCACGACGTCTCCTGGGCGGGTGGCCGGGGTGCCCGATCCCCGATCGGGGGCCACGCACGCGTTCTTTCGACCACGTACGCCGGAAACCACCCGCGACCTGCGCAAAGGCGATCACGGCGGTTTGGCAATCGGTTGCAGGCTCGGTGGTGGCACCGCTCGAGCGAGCCACCGGCGGCGCTGGTGATGGCGGGCAACGCGCCACACCGGGCGCTGTGCGCTCCCCCGGGCGCGCAGCAGGCGCGTGGCGGCCGGGCGGCCACAAACGTTTGCGGTGATGCGCCACTCGTCCTAGCGTTCGCGCCCGCGACCGGTCTTCGGCAGGACGGCGCACGGGCGGCGGGACGATGCCGTGGCCCGTCGGCACGGCCGGCACGCGGCCGTCCGCGCAAGGAGGGGCCTTGAACCGCACGACCACGCTGCGCGACGTGGCCAACCGCGCCGACGTCCACCCCTCGACCGCGTCCCGCGCTCTCAACGAGCGCACCCGCGCACTGGTCAACGCCACGACCGTGACCCGTGTGCTGGCCGCGGCGGACGAACTCGGCTACCGCCCGAACGCGCTGGCCCAGGGGCTCAAGGTCAATCGCACGATGACCGTCGGGATGCTGGTTCCCGACCTGACCAACCCGCTGTTCCCACCGATCGTGCGCGGCATCGAGGACCGGCTGACGGCCGCCGGGTCGACGCTGCTGGTCGCCAACACCGACAACGACGGCGAGAAAGAACGGGCCATCCTCGACGTCATGGCGCGACGGCGCGTCGATGGGTTGATCCTGGCCACCGCGCAGCGCGAGCACCCGATCCTCGAGGAGATGCTGCGACTGCGCTATCCCATCGTGCTGGTCAATCGCACCGCCGACGTGCCGGCGCTGCCGTCGGTCGCCGGCGACGACCACGTCGGGATCGGCATGGCCGTGCGTCACCTCGTCGAACTGGGGCACACGCGCATCGCCCACCTCGCCGGTTCCCGTGCCGTGTCGACCGGCCTGGTCCGTCACCAGAGCTTCCTGACCTGGATGGAGACCCACGGGCTGACGGTGGACCCCGAACTCGTGGTCTTCTGCAACTGGTTCAACCAGCAGTCGGGCGCTGCCGCCTTCCGCGAACTGCTCGAGCGCGAGGCGCCGTTCACGGCGGTCGTCGCGGCCAACGACCTCGTCGCGCTCGGGTGCTACGACGTCGCCGCCGAGCGCGGCCTCGCCATCCCCGACGACGTCTCGGTGATCGGCTACAACGACATCCCGTTCGCCGACCGGTTCGCCCCACCGCTGACCACCGTGCGCATCCCCCACTACGAGATCGGTGTACGTGCCGCCGAACTGGTGCTCGAGGCGATCGAGCATCCCGGCAGCCCCAGCGTCGGACTTCGGCTCCCACCGGAGTTGCGCGTGCGTGGCTCGACCGCACCGCCCCGGTCGGCAGGAGCCGGCGGTTAGCCCCAGATGGCGCTGTGCGCGAGTTTCGCTGCCGAGGCCGCCAGCAGGACCAGGATCCAGACGTCGAAGGTCCTGGCCGACATGCGTGTCGCCATCCTGGCCCCGATGGGCAGGAACAACAGCATCGGGATCAGGGCGAGGACGCCCTCGACGACCCGACTCGGCGTGAACAGTCCGAGGCCGACGAGCGAAACGGCCTGGACGGCGCCGAAGACCTGGAACATCGTCACCAGCGCGATGACGTACACCGGCGGCGCCAGTCGGTAGCTGTGCAGCCACGTGGTCACCAGGGGGCCCGAGATCCCGGTCGCGCCCTGCAGGGTCCCCGCGGCCAGGCCGACGGGCGGCGACAGCCGGCGCGTGGTCGTCGGGGACAGTTCCAGTTCGGGACGGCGCCACTTGACCACGACGTAGACCAGGATGATCGCCGCGAGGACGCCGGACAGGATGCGGGGATCGAGTGCCTTGAGCAGCCACGTCCCCGCGACCGCACCGACCGCACCGGTGGGCAGCAGCAGCGGTAGGTCGCGGGTCTTCGGCAGGTGGGCACGGAACCGCCACATGAGCCAGCCGTTGGACACGATGCCCGGGATGGCCATGATCACGACCGACCGCTCGACGCCGAGGAAGATGGCCATCACCGGGATCGCGATCTGCGGCAGGCCCGAACCGGTGACGCCCTTGATCAGGGAACCGAGTGCGATCGCGACGAAGATGACCACCAGCGACTGCACGTCGACGTTCAACGTCGTTGCCCCACGCCGAGCCACGGGCCCCGCGGGACGTCGTGGAGCGAGACGGCCCCGTCCTCGGTGACCACCACGAGTTCCCCGGTCTGCACGCCCGCGCGGTGGTCGAGGGTCGTGACGTTGGGTTGCACGACGACGGTCATGCCCACCTCGAAGACGAGGTCGGGGATCGGCCCCGCCGGGCGGCTGGCGGTACCGAGCACGGGCGGGAGGTATCCGCCGCCGAAGCCGTGGACGAGGTCGTCGACGATGGTGTAGCCGGCTTCCTCGATGACGCCGGACGCGGCGACCGCCTCGGCGGCCGTCGCGCCGGGGCGGATGGCCGCGCAGACCGCGTCGAAGGCGGCGTCGGCCACCGCGTGCAGATCGTCGAACGGCGGCTCGAGGCGGTCCTCGAGCGTCATGGTCCGCAACACCTGGCCGGCGTAGCCCTCGAGGGCCGCGGACAGTTCGGTCACCAGGACGTCGCCCCGCCCGAGCCGTCGGCCGGTCGTGAACTGCGCAGGCGCGCCACGATCGGGGGCAGCCATCGGGGTGACGCCGAAGTAGTGGATGTGGGTCGTCCCGCCCAGCGGGACGTAGGCGCGCTCGACGAGATCGGCCATCTCGTGATCGGTCGTGCCCTCGGCGACGCCGTCGCGGAGCGCGAGCGCGGCGAGGTCGGAGAGGTGGGCGCCGACGGCGAGCAGGTCGAGTTCGGCCGGCGACTTGACCAGGCGCAGGCGGACGTAGTCGCCACC
Organism: Actinomycetota bacterium; assembly: GCA_018335555.1. Lineage (GTDB taxonomy): Bacteria > Actinomycetota > Nitriliruptoria > Nitriliruptorales > Nitriliruptoraceae > Egicoccus. The sequence continues at coordinate 8,628 of JAGXST010000220.1, forward strand.
CATCGGTACGACGTCGGCAACGACCTCGGAGACGGCCCGGTGCAACGGCACCGTGACCGGACCGACGGTGCCGAGGCGGCGGGTGCCGCCGCCGCGGCGGCGCAACTCCTCGACGACGCGCCCGGCCGTGTCCGGACCGCCCCAGTGCACGTTGCAGTCCTGGGCGATCTCGCCGGCGAGCGGGACGTGGTTGTGGAACTGGACGAACAACTCCGCTTCACCCGTGCGCAGGTCGAGCACGAGAGCGGCTTCACGCGTGACCGGCCACGAGGTCAGCCACGGCACGCCCGAACCGGCGCGATCGGCGCCGTAGACCAGGAGCAGGTCCACGTCTCGGGCCTCGGCAGCGGCAGCGATGGCCTGCCGGCGCGCCGCGACCTCCTCGGCACCGGCACGCGGCCACGGCTGTCCGAGCAGGGCTCGTCTGGCCGCCGCGTCCGGCAGCGTCCAGTCCTTCGTCGTCTTCGTCATGTCCGGCTCCTTGCATCGGCTCGGGTCTCGTCGAGCCACCGTGTCTCCTGCAGCACGAAGGCACACAACAGGCCCACCACGCCGACGAGACCGGCGACGAAGAGGACCGCGGCGCGGTCGCTGACCCGCTCGTACAGCAGCGCGGTGATCGAGGGGCCGGCGACCAGGCCGAGGTCCCCCATGAACCGGTAGGCGCCGAGCCGGCGCCCGACCCCGCTGCCGCGCGCGTGGTCGGCCAGCATCGTCGCCGAGACGGTAACGCCGTAGGACCCGAGCGAGAGTGCGACGATGGCGGCGAGCCATCCGGCGACACCGAGATCGAAGGCGAGCAGGGCCACGCCGATGCTGCACAGGGCCATGCCCGGCACCAGCGAGCCCTTCCGGGAGACACGGTCGGCGAGGCGACCACCGACGAGCGCGCCGACGAAGCGACAGGCGCCGCCGACGCCGAGGGCGAGGCCGATGGTGCCGGCGCCGAGGGCGAACCGGTCGTCACCGATGATCGGGATCAGGGTCTGCGGCATCGACCCGAGCATGAACATCAAGGCGAACGACACGGCGTACAGCAGGGCGCGCTGCAGCGGCGGCGTCGGGTCGACGCCGCCCGGGGAGGCGCCGTGGTGACCGCCGCCGCCCGCGACCGGCGGGCGCCGCATGCGGGTCGACGCGCCACCGAGCACGGCCACGAGCAGACCGACCCCGGCCGCGCTGAACAGCGCCATCCGCCAACCCGCGGCGTCACCGATCAGTCCGCCGACGGCCGGCCCCAGGGCCTGTCCACCGAGCAGGGCGGCCGAGAAGACCGCCATCGAGCGGCCCCGCTGGGCGGCGGGCGCGGCTGTCGAGAAGTAGGTCATGCCGGTCGTGTTGGCCAACGCGGAGGCGATGCCGAGCGCGAACGCTGCCGTGATCACCCACGCGCCCGTGCCCGCCGTGGCCACGCCGACGCTGCCGGCGGCGAGAATGGACCCGGCGACGCCGAGCGATCGGAGCGGTTGGACCCGGTCGGCCAGCCGGCCGGCCGGGATGTCGGTGACGAGGCGACCAACCGCGAACACGGTGGTGATCAGGCCGAGCTGCGCGGCCGACATCGACAGTTCGTCGCCGATCGATGGCAGCAGGGGGACGCGGAAGAACGCGCCGATCGAGATCGTCAGGACGACGCCCCCGACCAGGGCCATCTCGCGCCTCGGCAGCGGCTGGTTCGTCGCGCTCAAGACCGGACCCGCGCCGGTGGGACGGCCCCGAGGGGACGTACCGGACCGAGCTTCGCCATGCCGCTGTCTCCTGCCACGAACGACGTGCGCCGGGCAACGAGTTCGCACGGCAGATCACAGGTCGATGCAATCGATTGCCGTGCTAGCATCGCGGGAAGTTCTGCGCGAGTCAAGCGCAGCCGACGCCGGCGACCAGGAGCCCGTTCGCATGCCCACCGAGGTAACGCTGCCGCAGTTGGGTGAATCGGTCGACAGCGGCACGATCGTGGCCTGGCTGGTCGAGGTCGGCGACGAGGTCGAGCCCGACCAGGCGCTCGCCGAGGTCAGCACGGACAAGGTCGACACCGAGATCCCGAGCCCGGCGGCCGGCACCGTGACCCGGCTGCTCGTCGAGGTCGATGACGTCGTCGCCGTCGGCCAGGCACTGCTGGTACTCGACGGCGTCGACAGCGAGCCGACGCCGTCCACGCCTGAACCCGAGGACTCGGCGGTCGCACCGGCGCCCGACGCGGCACCCGCTCCTCGGCATGGACGAGTCGGCCGGTCCGTCCCGAGCGAGGACGGACGCCGGCTGTCGCCGCTGGTCAAGCGCCTGCTGCGCGAACACGGCCTGTCCGCGACGGACCTCGAGGGCACCGGTGCGGACGGGCGCCTCACCCCCGGCGACGTGCGGTCCTCGGCGGCACGCCTGCGCCCGCGCCTGTCGCCGTTGGTCAAGCGTCTGCTGCGCGAGCATGACCTCGTCCCGAGCGGCGTGGTCGGCTCGGGCCGCGACGGGCGCATCACCCCCGACGACGTGCTCGCGGCCGTCGCAGATCCCTCGCCGCGGACGTCGCCTTCGGAGCAGCCGCCGGCCGCGCCGGCCCCGGCGGTCGCAACGGTGTCACCGGCGGCCGCGGTGGGACCACACCGTCTGGCCGGCGACCGGGTCGAACCCCTGACCCGGACGCGACGCCTGATCGCGCAGCGGATGCTCGACAGCCTCAACACCACGGCGCAGTTGACCGCGGCGGTCGAGGCCGACGTCACCCAGATCATGCACGTGAGGGCCGCGGTCAACGCCGCGCACAAGGCCCGTCATGGCACCGGTCTGTCACCACTGGCCTTCATCGCGCGGGCGACGGTGCGCACCCTGCAACGTCATCCGCTGCTGAACGCCTCGATCGATGTCGAGGGCGGCGAGGTCGTGTTCCACACCGCCGTCAACCTCGGCATCGCCGTCGACGCCCCGCAGGGGCTGGTCGTGCCCACCGTCCGCGACGCCCAGGACATCAACGTGCTCGGGCTGCAGCGCCGCATCACCGACCTCGCCACGCGGGCCCGCGACAAGAAGCTCACTCCGGACGACGTCGGCAACGGCACGTTCACGATCACCAACACCGGGTCACGTGGATCGCTGTTCGACACGCCGATCCTCAACCCGCCCGAGGTCGGGATCCTGGCGACCCCGACGATCGAGAAGCGGCCGGTGGTGGTCACCGACGAGTTCGGCAACGACACCTTCGCGGTGCGCCACCGCACGTACCTGTGCCTGACCTACGACCACCGCCTGGTCGACGGCGCGGACGCGGCGCGGTTCCTCAGCGACCTCGCCGCCGACCTCGACCGGGACGGCTGGTACGACGAGGTCGCCGAACTCCGCTGACGGCAGGTTAGAGCTCGTCGTGGTGCAGTACGCAGTTCGTCCGGTGTCCCGGGGCGACCTCGACCAGCGGGGGCTCGTCGACCGACTGCAGGGACACGGCGACCGTGTCGTCGAGCCGTTCGACCCGTCGCACCGCCTGCGCCAGCGCATCCGGCAGGCGGTCGCGCTGCATCGACCTGGCCGTCGCCGTGGCCTGACGGCTGGTGTCGAACACCAGCTTCGCATCGAACGGATCACGACGCTCGACGCCTTTCAGGCCGTCGAGGGCACCCTCGGACTCCCCCGCGATGCGGACGAGGTCGTCCACCTCCCAGCCACAGCGCGGCGTGGCGACCGGACAGCGGGTGTGGAACCGGCAACCCTGCGGCGGGCGCGCCGGGTCCGGCACGGACCCGGACAGCCGGATCGGTTCGCGGTCGGTCTCGTCGGGGTTGGCCGCCAGCAGCGCCTCGGTGTAGGGGTGCCTCGGTGTCTCGAAGATGGCCGTGGAGCGGGCCGACTCGGCGATCCTGCCGAGGTACATCACCACCACTTCGTCGCTCATGTGCCGGACCACGTTGAGGTCATGACTGATGAACAGATAGGTGAGGCCGCGTTCGCGCTGCAGTTCGTGCAGCAGGTTGAGGATCTGCGCCTGTACGGACACGTCGAGGGAGCTGGTCGGCTCGTCGAGCACCATGAACTCGGGGTCGAGGGCCAGCGCCCTCGCGATCGAGATGCGTTGGCGTTGACCGCCCGAGAACTGGTGGGGGTAGCGGTACAGGTGCTGGCGGCCCAGTCCGACCTGTTCGAGCAGTTCGACGACCCGCTCGGTGAGTGCGGAGCCGCTGGCTTCGCCGAAGGCCTTCAAGGGTCGTCCCACGATGTCGCGCACGAGCTGTCGTGGGTTGAGCGAGGCGAACGCGTCCTGGAACACGACCTGACAGTTGCGGCGGTAGTGGCGCCGCCGATGCTTGTCGAGTCGATCGATCCGGAACTGCTGGTCGATGTCACCGAGCTCGGCCGCCTGCGCCTCTGAACGGGCCTCTGGCGGGACCTGGAGCAGGGCGTCGAGCCGGGCCCGCTCGGCCGCCGGCATCCCGAAGAAGACCCCACCGTCGGTCGGGTCGAGCAGCCCTGCGATGACCCGACCGAGCGTCGACTTGCCGCAGCCGCTCTCGCCGACCAGACCAACGGTCGAGCCGCGGGGCACGTCGAAGCTGACGCCGTCGACCGCGCGGACGTGGCCGGCGACTCGCTGCAGCACGCCGTCCTTGATCGGGAAGTGCTTGCGGACCGCCCGGACGTTGAGGACGTGGTCGCCGGCGTGCAGTGCTGCCGGACGGTCGAGCGGGTTGGTGGCGGCGGTCATGACGAACCCTCGTCGAGGACGGGCAGTTCGCGGCGGTCGACGCCCAGGACCTGCGGGTCGGCGTGCGCGAAGCACGCCACGCGGTGCGGGGCAGCGCCGTCACCACGTTCCCAGAGCACCGGCTCCCGCGAGGCACACAGCGGCACGGCCGCGTCGCACCTGGTGTGGAAGCGGCAGGCCGGTTCGGGGTCGACCAGTTCGGGCACGGTCCCGCGGATGGCGCGTAGCTGTCCGCGTTGCTGTTCTGCCGACGGCACCGCGGCGAGCAGACCCCGGGTGTAGGGATGCATGGGGCGCCGGAACAACTCGGCGACGTCGCTGACCTCGGCGATCTGGCCGGCGTAGAGCACGGCCACCCGATCGCACACGCGCTTGACCAGGGACAGGTCGTGGCTGATGTACAGCACGGCCGTGCCACGTCGCTGCTGCAGCTCGGAGATGAGGTCGAGGATGCGGGCCTGGATCGTGACGTCCAACGCGGTCGTCGGTTCGTCCGCAATGAGCAGGTCGGGGTCGCAGGCCAGCGCCTGGGCGATCATCACGCGCTGCTTCATGCCGCCCGACAACTCGTGCGGGTAGTTGGTGAGGATCTTGCGTGGGTTGGGGATGCGGGTGTCCTCGAGCGCGCGGATCACCGCGTCGTCGATGGCCGTGGACAGCTTGACCTGGCGACCGCGCCATGGCGGCAGCTTCAACATCAACCGTTCGATGCCGCGGACGCGCTGGTGCGCCGAGCGGCGCATGAGCCGGCCGGCCCGCCGGTCGCCATCCTCGAGCCCGGCTGCCTGCAGCAGTTCCCCGGAGCGGTGCTCGAGGAACACCTCGGCGATCTGCTGCCGGATCGTCAGGGCCGGGTTGAGCGCCTTCCCCGGGTCCTGGAAGATCATGGCGATCCGGTTGCCGCGGATCTCGCGCAGTTCTGTGTCCGAGATGCGCAACAGGTCGACGGTGTGGCGACCGGTGTGCTCGCAGGCCTCGCACCCCGCGCCGTCACAGGCGCGGCAGGCGATCGGCCGGCGTCCGACCTGGCCACAGGCGGTGCAGCCCGAACCGCTGCAGGCACCGCACACCTGCTTCGGGCGGTAGAGCACCGATCCGCCGGCCAGCACGCCGGGCGGCATGGGAACCAGTCGCAACAGCGACCGTGCGGTGACGCTCTTGCCCGACCCGGTCTCGCCGACGAGGCCGATCGTCTCGCCGTCGCGGATGTCGAGGTCCACCCCGTCGACCGCGTGGGCCCGGCCGCGCTTGGTCTCGAAGTGCACCCGCAGCCCTCGCACGCTGATCAGGGAGGCGGCATCGAGGTCGGGACGCTCGTCCACGGCGGCGGCGCTACGTGGTTGGTGGTCGTCGGCGCTCATCGGCCCTCCGTCCGGGGGTCGAGGACGTCGCGGAGGCCATCGCCGACGAGGTTGAAGGAGAGCGACCACAAAAACACCATGAGGCCCGAGAACGTCGCGACCCACCACCGACCGGCAGCGATGCCGGACTGGCCCTCGCTGACGAGGTTGCCCCACTCGGCGAGGCCGGCTTCCGCGAGTCCGATGAAGCTGAGCGTGGCGCCGATCAGGACGACGTGTCCCATGTCGAGCGTCGCCTGTACGACGACGGGCGTGATGGAGTTGGGCAGCACGTCCTTGCGGTAGACGTTCCAGCGCGACTCGCCGACGACGTACGCGGCGTCGACGAACTCGTTCTGTTTCACCTGCATGATCTGACCGCGGATGATCCTGGCGTACTTGACCCAGAAGACGGCCGCGAGGGCGAGGATGATGTTGCCGAACGACGGGCCCAACACCGCGGCGATCGCCAGGGCGAAGATGAGTTCGGGGATCGACAGGAACACGTCCACGAGACGCATCAGCAACTCGTCCCACTTCCCCCCGAGGAATCCGGCGAGGCTGCCCATGGCGACGCCGACCACGACGGTGATGGACACCACCGTCAGCGACAGCCGTAGTGAGGTCCGGGCGCCCCAGACGATGCCGTAGAGCACGTCGCCGCCATTCGGCGTCGTGCCGAGCGGGTGCCCGGGTGTGCCGGGGGGCGCATTCGTCGCGCCCCAGTTGCGCGGCATCTGCAGGGCGCCGGACGGGTTCACCGGGACCAGCAGCGGCGCGAAGATCGCCATGGCGAAGATGACGGTGAGGATCGCCAGGCCGAGGAGCGTCGTGGGGTTGCGCAGGGCCGAGCGCGCGAGTTCGGCGAAGCGGAGCCCGCGGGTCCGAAGCGCTTCCAGCGGAACCGCCGGCAGGCCCGGTGGTGCGGGACGAACGGTCGATTCGGCCATGTCAGGCTCCCAGCGTCACGCGACGGTCGAGGTAGGCGTAGGCGACGTCGACCGCGAGGTTGACCGTCACGAAGATCACGCTCGTGACCAGCACGTAGGCCATGATCGTGGCCTGATCCCCCTGGAGGACCGCATCGGTCATCCAGCGGCCGATGCCCGGCCAGTTGAAGATCAACTCCACGACGACGGTGCCCTGCAGCAAGAAGCCCCAGCTGAGTCCGATGACGGTCATCGTGGGCACGAGCGCGTTGCGTCGGGCGTGGCGGCGGATCACCAACCGTTCGGGCAGGCCCTTCGCCCGTGCCGCGTCGACGTAGTCCTCGCCCATCTGCTCGACCAGCGACGATCGCATCATGCGCGCGATGAGCGCCATCGCGGAGAACCCCATCGTCACCGCCGGCAGGATGAGATGGCTGATGGCATCGCGCAGCGCCCGGCCGTCGAGGTTGAGCATGGCGTCGACGGTGTAGAAGCCGGTGTAGTGGTTCAACCCCGCGTAGATGGCCGGATCGGCACGTCCGAGCGGAGCGACCCCGAGGTAGAGGTAGAACACGATCAGCAGCATCAGGCCGAACCAGAACGTCGGCAGGCTGGCACCGCTGATCGAGACCACGCGGGTGATGTGGTCGGCAGGCTTGTTGCGCCGTGCGCCGCCGAAGGTGCCCATGCCGATCCCCAGGGCGATCGCGACGATCGCGGCGAAGACCGCCAACTCCATGGTCGCGGTCAGCTTGGCCGGCAGCATCTCCGTCACCGGCGCGACCGAGACCCCCGACCACCCGAGGTCACCCCGCAGCACGCCGCCGATCCACCGCAGGTACTGCACGTACAGGGGCTGGTCGAGCCCGTAGCGCGCGGCGACCTCGGCGATCTGCGCCTGGGTCATCTCGTGCTCGATGTAGATCCCGATCGGCGACCCACCGATGCGGGAGATGCCGAAGACCAGGATCGAGACGCCGAACATCAGAAAAGGCAGCGTGAGCAGCCGCCGGATGACGTAGTCCTTGATCTGCATGGGGCCCCCACTTGCACCCGCCACCGGGTGGTCGAAGGACGAGGAGGGTCAGGGCCGGTGGGGCACCCGCAGGCGACCCACCGGCCACGAGCCTTCAGGCCTTGTCGTAGAACCGGTAGCGCAGCGTCTTCCAGAGCGGGTTGTAGGTGAACCCCTCGACGTTGCAGCGGTAGGCCTGGACGTTGCCCTCCTGGGCGGGGTAGATCCACATCGGGTCCTCGTGGAGGATCTCCACGAGTTCGATGTACATCCGTTCGCGTTCGGCGATGTCGGTCTCGGTCGCGGCCGCGTCGATCATCTCCTGGATACCGTCGGGGTCGTCATAGCCGAGGTGGAAGCCCATCGTCTCGCCCCACTCGCCGTATGGGGCCTGGTAGGTCCCGATGTAGAAGGCGGGGTCCTGGAACGGATCGGCGTTCTTGATCCATGCGGCGTACTCGAACGGCACCGTGGCGTGCGCCTCGTCGAACTGGCTCTCCGAGACGGTCAGGACATTGACCCGGAAGTTCGGGTTCATGGCCTCGAGCGCGTCCTTGAGGATCAGACCGACGGGCTCGAAGACCGGGTTGGCCTCGACGAGAACCGAGACCGTGAAGCCCTCGTCCCAGTAGCCGGTGTCGCGGAACAACTCCTCGGCGCGGCCGAGGTCTTGTTCGTAGACCGGCATGTCCTCGGTCCAACCGAGGATGCCGGGCGGCAGGATGCCGGCCGGCTCGCCGAACCCGTCGAGGAAGCCGTTGATGAAGGCGTCGTAGTCGAACGCGTAGTTGAACGCCTGGCGGATACGACGGTCGTGGAAGAAGTCGGCGGGAATGGTGTCGCCGCTCGGCAGCGTGCCTTCCTGGATGTCGAGATTGAAGGCCAGCTGCAGCGGCTCGAGCAGCAGACCGTCGGTGATCAGACACACCCCGTCCGCGTTCTCGAGTTCGGGGACGAACGTGGGCTGGGCCTGGATCGCGTCGTAGTCGCCCGCCCGCAGACCGAGCGTGCGGCTGGACTCCTCCGGGACGTAGACCCATCGGGCGTCCAGGGCGGCCGGGTCGCCCCAGTAGTCGGCGAAGATCTCGAAGTTCAACTGTTCGTTGCGTTCCCAGGACACGAAGCGGTGGGCACCGGTGCCGACCATGTTGGCGTCCATGTACGCGTTCGGTTGGCCCGCCTCGACACCGCCGTTGGCCTCGACCGCCTCCTGGGAGACGATCATCGCCGGGGTGGAGTACACGACCGAGGTGAGGAACGCCGCGTTCGGTGCCTGCAACGTCACTTCGAACGTGAAGTCGTCCACGACCCTCATCGACTCGACGGTGTCGGAGAGGACCTCGGCCTGGCCTTCGGGCAGCGCCATCGTCATCGAGCGTTCCCACGAGTACAACACGTCGTCGGCGGTGAGTTCGGACCCGTCGTGGAATACCACGCCCTCGCGGATGGGGAAGGTGTAGACCAGTCCGTCGTCGCTGATGAGCCCGTTGGTCTCGTCGGGGACCTCCGTGGCCAGCAGCGGGAGCAGGTCGGGACCGTCGGCGCCGACGTCGAGCAGCCCCTCGTAGACCTGCAGGATCGCCTGTTCGCCGAATTCCCCGAGTGCCGCACGTGCGGGGTCGAGGGTGAGCGGCTCGCCGTTGACCGCGTGGACGAACACGCCCGCCGGCGTCGTTGCACCGTCGCTGCCCTCGGCGGCCTGGTCGGTCTCGCCCGCCTGTTCCTCTGGGGTACCTGCGGTACACCCGGCGATGGCGACGCCGAGCGCCGCCGTCGCGGCGACGTAGCGACGCCACCCACGGGTGGTATGGCTGGGCCTGTCCCTCATCTGGCTCCCTCTCCCTGGCGCATCGCGCCGTCATCCCAACGAGGCGGCCGGCGAACTCTCCCAAGTTGCGCCGACAATCGATTGCACAGCAACTATGAAGTTGTCCCTCCCCTTCCCGTCCTCACGAGCGGGCGAGTACCGCGGCGTCAGGGGCGGCGCTGCGAGAGGTCGTCCAGGGGCGGGGTGAGTCCGTCGGTGACGTCGTCGCGGTCCTCGGAGACGAGCTCGACACCGGCGCCGCGGGCGGCCATGGTGAGCAGGTGCGAGAAGTCCTCGTCGCCGAGACCGTTGCCGATCATGTCGACCACCTTCTGGTGGACCTGGGCGGAGACCGGCAGCGGGACGTCGAGTTCGCGTGCGGCGGCCAGGCCGAGCTCGAAGTCCTTGCGCAGCAGGTGGCCGGTGAAGGTCGGCGTGAAGTCCAGGTTGACCATGCCGGGGGTCTTGTAGGCGCTGAACACCGACCCCATCACGCTGCCGTTGATGAACTCGAGGTAGTCGGCCCGGTTGATCCCGGCCTTCTCGGCGAGCACCGTGGTCTCGGCCAGCACCTGGGTCACGACCCCGAGGATGAGGTTGTGACAGATCTTGACGAGTCGGGCGTGGTCGTTCTCGCCGACGTAGGTGACGGTGTTGCCGAACCGTTCGAGGTAGGGCCGTGCCTGCTCGAACGCCTCCTTCGGGCCGGACGCGACCACCCCGAGGCGACCCGACTTGATGACCTTCGGGCTGCCGCTGACCGGCGCCGCGAGCAGCGCGCAACCGAGCTTGTCGGCCGCCTGGCGGACCTGCTCGGACGCCTCGGCCGAGATCGTCGAGGAGTCGACGAGCAGGCTGGGCCGTTGACCCTCGACGGTGAACAGCCCGTCCTCGCCGAGGGTCACCTCGACGAAGACGTCGGAGGAGGACACGATCGAGAAGACGATGTCGCAGTCGGCGAGGTCGGCGGGCCGGTCCACGATCGTCGCGCCGAGCGCGGCAAGCGGCTCGGCCTTGGCGCGGGTGCGGTTCCAGACCTTCAGCGACGTGCCGGAGTTGAGCAGTCGCAGGGCCATCTCGAAGCCCATGCGCCCGGTGCCCAGCCAACCGATCGTGGGTGCGTCCTGGTCTGCCATGCGGTCCATCCTCGTGTACAAACGTTTGCAGGGAACAATGCCGCAAGAATAGCGTGGTGTCAACAACGGGTTCGCAGGCGATCACCGATCGCGCGCGACGGTCAGCCGGTGAAGCGGACCACGTGCAGCCCATGGTTCTTGTCGGTGAGGTAGGCGAACCCACGGGCGTCGACGAGGACGTCCTCGGACTGGGTGACCAGCGCAGAGCGTGGCAGCAGCCCGCGCCGCTCGACGGGGTCGTCGGGCAGGAACCAACCGACCTCGCGGGGCAGGTAGGGGTCGCGGATGTCGTACACGCGCAGGCCCGCGTTGAACCACGTCAGGTACAGCAGTTCCTCGGACTGCAGCAGGTGCGGGTCGCCGTTCTGCGGATGGTGCTGGTTGTGGGGTCCGAATCGCCCACCTCGCCGCTGGAAGTTCGAGAAGCCGGCTCCGGGTGGCGGGACCGGGACCGGCAGCAACGACAACAGGCGGGGGTCGGCCTCGTCGGAGACGTCGACCAGGCCTGCGAAGTTGTAGGGCTCCTCGCTGCGTTCGGCGATCGCCTCGGTGTTGACCGCGACGAGGCTGCGGCCGGGCAGCGGGACCGCAGTGTGCATCGCGATCGTGCTGGCGAAGGCTCCGCCGATGTCGAGCCGTGACACCAGCCGTGGGGTGCGGACGTCGCTGATGTCGAGCACGACCATGCCCGCCGCGCCGTACGGCAGATAGGCGCGGTCGCCCTCGGCGTAGGGCGGGCCGTGCAGCGAGATCCGACGGCCGGTGTCGGTGCCCACCGCAGCCGCCGCCACGAACTGCTCGGGCAGGAACCAGCGGCCGACCTCACGCGGGTTCTCCCGGTCGGCGACGTCGAGGATCGAGTAGAGGTTGCCCTCGAACCCCGGTATCGACGCGGTCACGTGGACGTGCCGGCCGCCGGTCCAGTGGTTGCGGTGCGTGCCGTGCCCGCCGTAGCCGTACGTCGACAACCGCCGCGGCGACGTGGGGTCGGCGACGTCCCAGAACTCGAGGCCTTCGGCGGTCGCCGAGGCCGGATCGCCGCCCCACGGGACCGGCCGGTGTTCGACGCCCATGACGAGCAGGTCGTCGGCGACCTGGACCTGCCACGTGGCCACGTTGGGGTCGTCGGGCCCAGGGATCTCGCCGACGATTCGTGGCGTGGCCGGATCGGTGACGTCGAGGATCCACACGCCCGGTTCCCAGAAGCGCGTGACATAGAGCAGCCACCGCTTGCCGACCACGTGCAGGGCGAGCTTGAAGCCTGGCGCCGACCGCAGGTCGTGATAGCCGACGAGGTCGAAGGCGGCGCTGCGGTACCCGGGTGCGGTGGACGTCACGGATCGGACTCCTTCGGGACGGGCGGAGCCGGCCGGGTGTCTACGCGTCGTCGCGGGGTGGGGCGGCGGACGCACGCACGACCAGTTGCGGGGCCACCGACGCGACGGGGTCGGCGTCCTGGCCCTCGACGTGGCGGACCGCCAGGCGTCCGGCCGCGAAGCCGATCTCGTACGCCGGCAACCGGACCGTGGTGAGCGCCGGCTGGGTGTAGGCCGAGAAGAACGCGTCGTTGTAGCTGACGACCGAGACGTCCTCGGGGCAGCGCAGGCCACGACACCGCAGTGCCGACAGCGCCCCGAGCGCCAACAGGTCGTTCTGCACGAACAGCGCGGTCGGCGGGGCGTCCCCGCAGGCGGCGAGCAGTTCGAGGGTGTGGCGCTCCCCCTCGGCGACGGTCGGGCTCGTGGCCGGCGGCGCGAACCCCACCTCGGCGAGGCCCGCCGCGGCCAAGGCCTGCTCGGCGCCCTCGGAGCGGGCGCGGAACGGTTCGACGTCGAGCGGCCCCCGGATCTGCGCGATGCGCCGGTGGCCGAGTTCGAGCAGGTGCTCGACCGCGAGGCGCCCACCCAGGACGTCGTCGTGCGGGACGGTGGGCAGTCCGCTCTCGGACAACGTCCGAACCGCGAGCACCACCTCGGTGCCGGCGGCGCGCAGTTCCTGCAGCAGCGCCAGGTCGCCCTCGCGCGCGGCCGTGGTGATCACCGCCTCGACGCGGCGCTCCTCGAGGTGGCGCAGGATCCGGACCAGCCGGTCGTGGTCGTCCTCGGTGTCGGTCACCAGCGGCATGAACTCGGCGGCGTCGAGCGCGCGGGCCACGCCGCGCAGGAACGGGGCGTAGAGCGGGTTGCCGAGGTCGGGCACGACCACACCGATCGTGCGTGTCTGCCCACGGCGCAGGCCGCTGGCACCGCGGTGGGGCCGGTAGCCCAGTTCCTGCACGACCTCGAGGATCCGGTTTCGGGTGGCCTCGGCGATCAGGCGCTGCTTGTCCGGGTCGAGCGCCCGCGAGACCGTCGAGACGTGCACGTTCGCCGCGCGCGCGACGTCGCGGATCGTCACGGTCGGCCGACCGTTGCCCGCCATCACCTTCGCCCTCTCGCCCCGCACTCCCCGGGCCCCACCCACCCGTTCAGCGCAGCATCCAACCACCATCGACGTTGAGATGGACGCCGGTGACACCGGAGTTCTCGGCCAGGAACACGGTGGCGTCGACGACCTCGTCGGTCGTGACGAGCCGGCCGAGCGGCGTGCGGGCGATGATCGGATCGAGCGCGCCCTCGGGCTTGTCCGCCCAGTACGGGGTGTCGCCCACGATGCCCGGGTGGATCGCGTTGACCCGGACGGGCGCGAGTTCCACGCCCAGGGTGTGGACCATGCCCATGACCCCGCCGTTGACCGTGCTGACACTGGTCGACCCCGGGTAGGGCCGGTCCTTGGCCAGGCCGCCGAACAGCACCACGGAGCTGTCGTCGCCGAAGCGGTCGGACAGCGCGTGGACCACCTCGGTGTAGCCGACCAGCTTGAGCGTGACCAGGTGCAGCGCCCGGGTGACGTCGTAGTCGCGGACGGTGTTCTCGTCACGGTCGACCGCGGCGATGATCAGCCGCGAGACGGCACCGATGTCGGCCAGCGAGCCCGCGATCGTGGCCGGCTCGGCCAACTCGAGGGCGATGCCCCGCGTGTTGCCGCCGATCTCGTCCGCCGCCTGCTGCGCCCGGCCCGCGTCGCGGCTGGTGACCCAGACCTCGCTGCCCTGCTCGGCGTAGTGCCTGGCCGTCGCGTAGCCGATGCCGGAGGTCGCTCCGACCACCACCACGGCGCCACTCGTCGTTGCCACGTCGTCCTCGTTTCGTCGTGCGTTCGCCTGATGCGTTCGGTCGTCGGATGTCAGTGCGTGTGACCGTGGTCGAGTCGTTCGCCGAGGTAGGCCCAGTCGCGGGCGAACCGGTACGAGTGACGGCCCGGCGGTTGCGGCGCCTGGGTCTCGAGCCAGCGGACCGGCCCCTCGCCCACGTTCTTGAACTCGTGGGTCGAGGCCACACCCGCCCAGGCGATGTCGCCCGGTCCGAGCCGGTGGACCTGCCCGTCGAGCTTCGCCTCGACCTCGCCCTCGAGGATCATGTAGGCCTCCTCGAAGGGGTGGTCGTGCGCGCCGGCGAACCCGCCCGGGACGTACTGGACCATGAACATCGTGGCCAGGAACGCGCCGAGGTCGGAGTCGACCATCATCTTGACGCTGATCCCGCTGTAGACCAGCAGGGCGGTCCGCATGCTGGCCGACAGGGCCAGCTTGTCCTGGGTCTGCTGGGCCGGGTCCATGTGGTGGGCCTCGAAGTGCCCGAACGACCGGCACCGCGGGTCGCGCGGGTCGATCAGCTGCGGCTCCCCGGTGGTTGCCGGCGGGTCCACGAAGAACGTGTCGCTGCCGTCGCCGGTCCGCACCTGCGGTGCGAGCATCTCGGCCCAGCGCACGGGGCCGTCCCCGTCGTTTCGCCACGCGTGGGGGACCCCGACCGGGACGACGCCGTAGTCGCCCTCGACGAGCCGGAAGGCACCCTCGGGGGTCTCGATCACGACCTCGCCCTCGAGGACGAAGAAGCTCTCCTCGAACGAGTGCAGGTGCCAGTCGATCGTCCCGGACGGCTCGAGACGGCACACGCCGAACCCCATGTGGACCGATCCGTTGTCCGGACCGACGACGTCCCACCGCGTGTGGCCGGAGCAGTGGCCGTCGAAGACGGCCGGCGGGGCGTAGTCAGCGTCGGCCTCGAGGGCGACGAGGTGGCGGTGGCTCACGGCGAACTCCTCGTGTGTCGGGTGTCAGGCGAGCAGCCAGCCCGGCTGCTTCGTGACCTGGGGCACCAGGCGCTCCTTCGCGGCCAGGACCAGGTCGGCGGCCCGCCCGAAGTCGTCGACCAGGCGACCGTCGCGCTTGCGGAACCGCCCGGCGACGAGCACGGTCTCGACGTTGGACACGTCCGCGGACAGCGTGACGGTGGCGACGGGGTCGATCACCGGGGCGGTACCCGGCGCGGTGCCGTCGATGAGGACCAGGTCGGCCTGCTTGCCCGGCGTGATCGAGCCGGTGCGGTCGGCGACGCCGGCGACGACCGCACCGTCGATGGTGGCCATCTCCAGCAGTTGCCGCGCGGTCAGCATGTGCTCGGGGATGTCCACGTCGGCCTGCCAGCAGTCGGAGTTGACCGCGGCACGCTCGCCACCGAAGGCGGCGCGCATCTGCGTGAACATGTCACCGGGCACGGTGGTCACCACGTCGATCGACAGCGACGGCCGGATGCCCTCGGCCAGTGCCCGTCCCGTCGGCGGATAGCCGTGCCCCATCTGCTGCTCGACCTGGGCCGCGATCGAGATCGTGCCGCCGCTGTCCTTGACCATCTTCCACTCCTCGTCGTCGAGGTAGCAGGCGTGGACGTAGGTGATGTCGGGGCCGAGCAGACCGAGCCGGTCGAGGTTCTTGACCATCGAGAACCGGCCGGCGAGGCGGCCCATGCCGACGTGCACCGTGATCGGGATGCCGAGTTCGCGGGCGAGGTTCCACTCCTGGGTGACCACGTCGTCGACGCAGAAGCCGGTGCCGCGGGTGGCCAGCGCCATGGTCAGCAGGCCGTCGTCGCTGCTGAAGTACGTGTCGCGGATACGGCGGATGTCGTCGGCCGGCATCACGATCTGCGACTCGAACCAGTAGTCGGCCAGCGAGGTGTTGGCCGAGCCGTAGGCGTACTGCGAGCGGATCCCCGCCTCCTTGAGCGCCGCGATGGCGGCATCGGGGTGCTCGGGCGTGTTGTTGATGTGCGACCAGTCGACCAGCGTGGTGATGCCGGCGTTGAGGCACTCGAGCGCGCCGGCGAGGTTGGACGCGAACACGTCCTCGGCGGTGTACTTCGGCGCGAAGCTGTCGAGCACCTCGACGAAGTAGTCGTCGAGTGTGGCGTTCGGCGCACACCCACGGATGGCGGTCTCCCAGGTGTGGCGGTGGGTGTCGACGAAGCCGGGGATCACGATCCGGCCCCTGGCGTCGATCACCTCGGCGTCACCGACCTCGAGGTCGACCCCGACCGCTTCGATCCGGTCGTCCTCGACCAGGACGTCGGCGACCGGCAGGTCCCCGAGTTCGGGATCCATCGTCAGGACGCATCCACCTTGCAGCAACAGTCGACCCATGTCGTCTCTCCTCTCGATGCCCGCCGAGCGGCTCCACCTCCCGGAGCCCCTGGCCGCGCCTCCCAGCGCAGGCTCACCCTACGCGCGGATGCAAACGGTTGCAACCGGTTTCATCGGGTGCTAGACGTGCACCATCCCGAGGGAGACGGCGCGATGAGCATCCGGTGGCCACAGCGAACCGTGCGCCCGCCCGGCGAGGGCCCGCCGGATCTCGTCCTGCGCCGCGGCCGGGTGCACGTCGCCACCGGCGAGGCGCCCGTCACGGCACTCGCCGTGCGCGGCGGCGCGGTCGTGGCCGTCGGGGCCGACGAACGCGTCATGGGACTCGCCGGGCCGGCGACGCAGGTGGTCGACCTCGGCGGGCGTACCGTCGTACCCGGGCTGATCGACTCCCACCTGCACGTCGTTCGCGGCGGGTTGACCTGGACGCAGGAGCAGTTCTGGTTCGAGGTCGACTCCCTCGAGGACGCGCTGGGGATGATCCGGTCGCAGGTCGCGGCGACGCCGCCCGGCACCTGGATCCGGGTGGTCGGCGGCTGGCAGCGCGGCCAGTTCCGGGAACGTCGCGACCCCACCCGCGAGGAACTCACGGCACTGGCGCCCGAGCACCCGGTCTACGTGCAGTTGCTGTACGAGGAGGCGGTGCTCAACGACGCCGGCCTGGCAGCCGCAGGCATCGACCGCCACGCACCCGACCCCGAGCGAGGCAGCTTCGAGCGCGACCCCGACTCGGGTGAACCGACCGGCACCGTCCGCGGCGTCGGCGCGTTCATGCACTGCCTCGGGAAGGGGCCGGCGATGTCACACGAGGACCAGGTCGCGTCGACCGACGCGATGCTGCGCCACCTCGCCGGCTACGGGCTGACCGGCCTGATCGACGCGGGCGGGCTCGGCATGACGCCGGAGTCGTATCTGCCGATCTTCGACCTGTGGCGCCGCGGCCCGCTCCCGGCCAAGGTGCGGCTGTACGTCTGCGCGGCCAGCCGGGGCGGGGAACGCGACGAGGTCGCGGCGTGGGTCCGGCACACCCGCCCCGGGTTCGGTGACACCTGGCTGCAGCACATCGGCGTCGGCGAGGTGGCCCACTTCGGGTGCCATGACCTCGAGGGACTGACCGACTTCGCGGTGGCGGACGCCGCCAAGGACGAACTCGAACTGATCCTGCTCGACGTGGCCCGCGCGGGTTTTCCGCTGCACATGCACGCGGTCCTCGACGACACCACCTCGGCCGTCCTCGACGTGTGGGAGCGGGTCGACGCGCAGGTCCCGGTCCGCGACCTGCGGTGGTCGCTGGCGCATGCCGAACCGATCAGCGACGCCAACCTCGACCGGGTGGCCCGACTCGGCGCGGGGATCGCGGTGCAGAACCGGCTGGTCTACCGCGCCACCGACTCGGCCCGGGTGTGGGGCGAGGAGGCGGTGCGCGGCGGACCGCCGCTGCGCAAGATCCTCGACCGTGGCATCCCGCTGGGCGCCGGGACCGACTCGACCCGGGTGGCCTCACCCAACCCGTGGGTGTCGCTGTGGTGGCTGGTCACCGGCCGGACCTACGACGACGGGCCGGACCGCGTCGCGGAGCAGTGCCTGACCCGCGAGCAGGCCCTGCACGCCTACACGCGTGGCAGCGCCTGGTTCAGCGTCGAGGAGCACGACCGCGGCGCGCTCCAGCCCGGCATGGCCGCCGACCTCGCCGTCCTCGACGACGACTACTTCAGCGTCGCCGACGACGACATCCGCCGGCTCGGCTCGGAGTTGACCCTCGTCGAGGGGCGCGTCTCGCACGCCTCCGGTGACTTCACCGGCCTCGCGGACTGAACGGCCTCGCTCGGGCGACGACAGCGGTCAGCGGGGTTCGAGCTCGGGCGGCGGGGGCGGCATGTCGAGGTCGAGGTCGAGGACGCGATGGAAGCGGGCCAGGGCGTTCCACAGGCTGATCGACAGGGTGAGCTCGGCCAGTTGCGCATCGTCGAAGGCGGCCTTGCAGCGCTGCAGGGTCGCGTCGTCGACCGCCTGGACCGACGCCGAGTAGTCCACGCCCGGGGGTGACAGCGTCATCGCGTCTGTCAGGGCCAACGCGGCGGCGAGCGGTTCGTCGAGATCGGCGGCGCCAGGGTCGGCCATCGCCAGGATCTCGGTCTCGTCGAGGTCGTTGCGTCGTGCCGATGCCACGCGGTGGCTGACCGTGTAGCGGCACCGGTTGAGGACGGCGACCCGCAGGGCACTCAGGTCCTTGATCCGGACCGGGACCCTCCCGGGACCCACGACGGCCGAGAGATAGGGCAGGTAGGCCTCGAAGGCGCCATCGACCATCCCGACGGCACGCCAGGCCTGCAGCACCTGGCCATAGCGCGCCTCGCCGACCGCGAATGCGTCGGCCAGCGCCCCATCGGCGTCGGACGGGTTCGGCAGGTCGATCCAGGCCATGTCGGCTACTCCGGTGCGATCGCCACGGCCTGGATCTCGAGGCGAAGGCGCGGGTCGGTGGCCAGCCGCACGATCTGCACCGTCGTGGACGTCGGCAGGTGGTCGCCGAAGTACTCGCCCTGCGCCTTGTTGATCACGTCCTGGTCACCGGCGACGTCGACCAGGAACCGGGTCAGCATCACGACATCCTGGCGGCGGCAGCCGGCGGCGTCGAGGGCCTGGTCGAGGTGTTCGAACACCAGCGCCACCTGGCTGGCGGCATCCAGCGGGATGGCGTCGAAGTCCTCGGGGATGTGGGGATGATCGTGGTAGACCGGCGCGGCGGTGACGCCGGAGATGTAGACCGGCTTGCCCGCGTGGACCTTGATCGCCGGCACGAACAGCGAGTTGATGGCGGGGTCGTAGCCCTCGTGGTGGACGACCTCGAGGTGGTTGCTCGCATCGCTCATATCGCTCATGGGGAGATGTCCTTCTCGGCGACGACGGCGGCCCTACAGGGCCAGGTAGGCCTCGCGGATGCGGGAGCTGCCGAGCAACTCCTCGCGACTGCCGTGCTGGACGATGCGGCCCTGTTCGAGCACGTACCCCCGGGCCGCGATGTCGAGGGTGCGGGCCACGTTCTGCTCGACGAGCAGGACGCCGACACCAAGCGACACGATGTTCTGGATCAGCTCGAACATGGTGTCCACGAGCGCCGGGCTCAGGCCCAGCGACGGCTCGTCCATGATCAGGAACCTCGGCTTGGCCATCAGCCCGCGACCGAGGGCGA
Organism: Actinomycetota bacterium; assembly: GCA_018335555.1. Lineage (GTDB taxonomy): Bacteria > Actinomycetota > Nitriliruptoria > Nitriliruptorales > Nitriliruptoraceae > Egicoccus. The sequence goes on from JAGXST010000220.1 coordinate 28,252, forward strand.
CCATCTGCTGCTCGCCGCCCGACAGCGTGCCGGCGAGTTGCTGATGGCGGTCCTTCAGACGTGGGAACAGCTCGTAGACCGTGGCCATGGTCTGCTTGAGCTCGCGCCGGGGCCCTGGGCTGTAGGCCCCCAGTTCGAGGTTCTCCTCGACCGTGAGCATGGTGAACAGCCGACGCCCCTCGGGCACCAGCGCGAGGCCGGCTCCGGCGACGTGGTGGCGCGGCAGGTGCGTGAGGTCGGTGTCGCCGAGCCGCAGTGTTCCCGCCGAGATCGGGATGAGCCGCATGAGGGCCTTGGCGAGCGTGGTCTTGCCGGCACCGTTGGGCCCGAGCAGGGCCACGATCTCGCCGTCACCGACCTCGATGGACACGTTTTGCAGGACCTCCGCCTCGCCGTAGGCGGCACTGACGCCCTTCGCCTCAAGCATGTCTGCCTCCGAGGTAGGCGGTGACGACCTCGTCGTCACGCAAGCAGGCTTCGGGCTCGCCCTGGGAGATCACCTTGCCGAAGTTGAGCACCGTGAGGTGATCGCACAGGTCGAGGATGACGCGCATGATGTGCTCGACGACCACGATCGAGACGCCGAGCGCGCTGATCCGCTTCACCAGTTCGATGCCGCCCGTGAGCTCCCGGGGGTTGAGTCCGGCGAGCACCTCGTCGAGGAACAGCACGCGCGGGCGGGTCGCGAGCGCGCGCCCGAGCTCGAGCAACTTGCGTTGGTGCAGCGTGATGGTGTCGGGCAGCAGGTGCGCGACGTGGCCGAGACCGACGAACTCGACCCAGCGCCGGGCCTCGGCGTCGACGTCCTCGGGACGGGGTTCGGCGGCGCCGAAGTACGCCGCGGCGCGGACGTTCTCGAGCACGGTCAGGGTCGAGAAGGGCCGCGGGATCTGGTAGGTGCGGGCCAGGCCGAGGCCGCTGATCCTGTGCGGCGCGAGGTGTTCGATCCGCGTCCCGCCGATGGCGATCGTGCCGGCGTCGAGTGGCAGGTGGCCGCTGAGCAGGTTGATGGTGGTCGACTTGCCCGAGCCGTTGGGTCCGACGAGTCCGCGGACCTCGCCGGCGTGCAGTTCGAAGTCGACCCCGTCGACGGCACGCAACCCGCCGAACACCTTGGTCAGTCCCTCGCAGCGCAGCAGTGGTTCGCTCATCGTCCCGTCTCCTGTGCGGGCGTCGAGGCGTCGTGCTCGTGCGCGGCGACCGGCGCCGCGGCGGCACCGGGGGGAGGCGCGCCCCCGCGCCCACCGCGGCCGCCGGGCACGAGGCCGGCCGGCAGGAACAGCACGATGAGGGCAGCGACCATCCCGTACGCGAAGGCGGTGATGACCCTGCTCTGGGCGAGCGCGATGCTGAGGGCGGTGACCACGACCAGCGTCACCACCGGAGGCAGTGGCCGCTCGAGCAGACGGGTCGAGATTCCGCCCTTGAGGAACAGCGTGGCCGCGATCAGCACGACCGCGAGCACGATGAGGCTCAGTTCGGCCATGCCCCCGCCGGACATGCGGTCGTTGATGGTGAAGATCAGCACGGCGCCGAGCACCGG
>JAGXST010000221.1 GCA_018335555.1 Actinomycetota bacterium
CCCTCGGTCGGTGACGTGGCCGTCTCCCGCCGACGGCCCGTACGACGTACTCGTACCACGTCGAGCGTGCCGATGGGAGGGCGTTTAGGGTGGGCGGGAGCGGAAGGAACCGACGATGAGCCAGCAGCCAGCCCCGGAATCGTGGATCGGCGCCAGCGCCACCGAGATGGCGGCCGCGGTCCGCGACGGCCGGGTCAGCGCGCGCGCGTTGGCCGAGGCCCATCTCGACCACCTCGCCGCGGTCGAGCACCGGCTCGGTGCGTTCGTCACGGTGCGCCGACAGGCGGCGCTGGACGAGGCCGAGGCCATCGACGGCCGCGACGACCGGGCCGACCTGCCGTTGGCGGGTGTCCCCGTCGCGGTCAAGGACATCGTCGACGTCGCCGGCGAGCCGACCCGTTTCGGTTCACGGGCCACCTCGCCCGACCCGAAGGACGCCGACGAACAGATCGTGGCCCGCATCCGGGCCGCCGGTGCCGTGATCATCGGCAAGACCCGCTGCCCGGAACTGTCGCTGTGGGGCACCTCGGACGACCCCGAGGGGATCGCGGTCAGCCCCTGGGACCCCTCCCGCACGGCGGGCGGGTCGTCGGGCGGCTCGGCTGCGGCGGTCGCCGCAGGGGTGGTGCCGGTCGCGTTGGCCTCCGACGGCCTCGGCTCGGTGCGTATCCCGGCCGCCGCCTGCGGGCTGTTCGGCATCAAGCCGGGCACCGACCTGGCTGCCGCGGTCGTGGACGGCGAGCACCACTGGTTCGGGATGAGCCGGTTCGGGCCGGTCGCCACCACCGTGGAGGATGCGGCGCTGTTCCTCGACGTCATCGCCGGTACCGAGCGTCTGCGCGAGGTCACCGAGACCGCGCGGCCGCTGAGCATCGCGGTGTCGTGGGCGCCGCCGAGCCCGACCGTGCAGATCCGCCGCCACTGGAAGGAGGTGGCGATCGAGGCCGGCCGGCTGCTGCGCTCGGCCGGGCACGCGGTCACCCGCGCGGACCCGGCTTACGAACTGGCCACGGTGCCCGCGGTGCTGGCGCGCTGGGTCGGCGGCGCGGCCCGCGATCTCGATCTGCTCGACATCGACGAGGCGGCGTTGCAGCCGCGCACCCGCCGCCACATCGCGATGGGGCAGGCCGTGCTCGAGCGCGACCTGGTCAGGCCCGAGCAGGCCGGCCACTGGCGCGACCGTCTCGGCGAGTTGTTCGAGGAACACGACGTGCTGGTGTTGCCGACGCTGGCCGGCGACCCGCTCAAGGCCACGACCTGGCACACGCAGGGTTGGACGTCGAACGCGATGGCCAACCTGCTCGCGTACCCGCTGACGGCGGCGTTCAACCTCGCCGACGTCCCCGCCGCCGCGGTGCCGCTGTGGCACCACAACGGCCGGCCGTTGTCGGTGCAGGTGGTGGCCGCACCGGGACGCGAGGACCTGGTGCTGTCGGTGGCCGCGGAACTGCAGCGGCTGCGGCCCTGGACGCGCCACGCGCCCGGGTGGGGCGTGCCGACCTCGTAGTCGAGGTGGCCCGCCACACCGCCGGGCGCGCGGGTGGTGCGGGGGACGATCAGCCGAAGCGGACCGAGGAGGGCACCACGCTGGCGGCGCCCCAGGCCCACTCGCTGCCCGCCAGGCGGTACAGGAACGCGGCGGTCTGCTGACGGGTGACCGGGTGGTGGCCGCCGAACTCGGTGTCGGTCAGGCCGGTGGTGATGCCGCGGTGGCGCAGCCAGGACACGGCGTCGCTGTCGCGGTCACGCACGTCGGTGAAGGGGTGTGCGGGGGCGCCGAGCGGCGCACCGACCAGCCGGTGCAGCATGTTGGCCATCTGCGTGCGCGACAGTGGCGTCTGGGGATCGAACCGGCCCTCGGTGCGGTCGACGACACCGGCCTCGGTCGCCCAGTTGAGCGCGTTGACGTAGTGGCCGTCGGCCGGCACGTCACGGAAGCCGTGGGGGGTGCTGCTGGCGGGCTCGTCCATCATCCGCCACAGGAACGCGATCATCTGGGCGCGGGTGACGGACTGGCCGGGACGGAAGGTGTCGTCGTTGAAGCCGGTCGTGATCTCGACGTCGGACGCCCAGGTGATCTCGCGGACGAAGCGGTGGCGCGAGCCGACGTCCTCGAACGGGCCGGGGGCGGCGGCCACGCGGGCCTCGCCGGCCGGCGGCGCGGTCCAGTACGAGGTCTGGCGGGCGGCGCCGGCACGCGAGAAGCTGAAGTGGATGTGGTCGGTGTGGGGGCTGTAGCCGCTGTAGGCGGTCCAGCCGGCGTCGGGGCGGTACGCGTTCCAGACCTTGCGGTTCCAGATGATGTACATGACGCCGAAGCGACGGGCCATGGCGTGCTTGTTGCCGTGCTCGTCGGTCTTGAGCAGCCAGTTGAGGAACTCGTCGGCCTTGGCGCGGTCGCCCGCGTTGCCGGCGTTGAGCATCCAGTCGTAGGCGCGGCCTTCCTTGTGCTCGCTCCTGCCGCCCTGTGAGCAGCTACGCAGGATGCCGGCACCGTTGGCGCCGTACGCCTTCTGCAGCAGTGCGCGGAAGTCCTTGACGCCGGGTTGCTCGACGCTGGTGCATGAGGTCTGGCCCTCGTAGCGGGCGTAGGCGTCGATGGCGGGTCCGAAGTCGCGGACCTGGGGGGGAGCGGCGAGGGCGGGTCCTGCGAGAGTTGCCAGCATCCCGGTCGTGAGGAGGGTGACGAGGAGGCGGCGGCGAAGAGTGGAAGTGCGACGCAAGAGGTTGGCCTTGATCGGGGGCATGGGATCGGCACCGCCGTGCTGGCCGGTACCACCGCGTCCCGAGGCACCTCGCGCGGGCCTCGTTGTGCGGCGCATGCGGGGAGGTCCTGCATGCGATCTCCCCGACCGGAAGTCCATGGCCGGGGAGCTGATCAAGGGACGGCCGGTGGTCATCCCTCAGGGGTTGCGTCGGGGAGTAGAGCCCATCGCTGTAGGGAAAGGCCCGCCGAAGCGTGAGGTTGGGCGATCATCGAACAGCGGGAACTAATGGGCTACAACCCTGCGTACGCGCCCCTGAAGTCACATTTGCGTAGGGCCGTTCGTCCCCTGCAGTGCCCGGTCCGGGCAGGCGCGTGCGGCCTCCGCAGAACCGGATGGCACCGAACCGGCCGCCGCCGGGAAGTGCGCGCTCCTCGCCCGATGTGGGCCGCAACGCGTCGCAGCCCGGTCTCAGGCGGTGCGGGTCACAGGTCGTCGGCCTCGATGGGATGCCCGGGTGGGCCCATCGGCTCGGGCGGCGCGCCCGGCTCGGTCACGGCGTCGGCCTCGGCGCGCAGCCTCAGTTCGTTGCCGATGGCCGAGACGACCGCCGCCACGGGTACGGCGAGGAAGGCGCCCACGATGCCGGCGAGCGCGGCGCCGCCGGTCAGGGCCGACAGGATCACCACCGGATGCAGGGCGACCGCGCGGCGCATGATGACCGGCTGCAGCACGTTGCCCTCGAACTGCTGCACCGCCACCACGATGGCGAGCATGATCAGCGCCTTCTGCAGCCCTCCGGCGGCCAGCGCCACCAGCACGGCCAGCAGGCCGGTCAGGAAGGCGCCGATGACCGGGATGAAGCTGCCGAGGAACACCAGCAGGGCGATCGGCAGCACCAGCGGGATCTGCAGCACGGCCAGCCCGACACCGATGCCGATCGCGTCGATGAGGGCGACCGCCGCGGTACCGCGCACGAACCCGGCCAGGGCGGCCCAGGCGCGACGGCCGACGGCGCTGATGGTGTCGCGGTGGTCGGCGGGGCTGCGGGCCTGGAACCAGGCCACGATCTGCTCGCCGTCCTTGACGAAGAAGAACAACAGCACGATGGCCAGCAGCAGCGCCGCGATCCCCTGGACGATCGCTGCCGCGCCGGTCAGGACGGTGCCGGCGACCTCGCCGCCGCTCTCCTGCGCCCGCGCGGTGAGTTGCTGGACGTAGCCGGTGATCTCCTCGCGGTTCCAGTCGAAGTTGGTCTCGAGGTAGGTGAACAGCGTGTCGACGGCCTCCAACACGGTGGGTCGCAGTTCCTGCACCTGCTCGACGAACGCGGGGGTGAGCAGTGCGACCAGGCCGCTCAGTGCGAGCAGGCCGCCGCCGACCACGATCAGGGCCGCCGGCGCCCGGGGCAGACCGCGACGCTCGAGTGCGCGGGCCGGGGGGACGCACAACGTGCACAGGATCAGCGCGATGATGATCGGCAGGGTCACCAGCGACAGCCGCATCATCACGTACAGGGCCGCGATGGCGCCGACCAGCAGGACCAGCAGACGCCAGCCCCACGACGCGCCCGTCAGCAGCCACGCGGGGACGCGCGCCGACTCGTCGGTGTCATCGTTCATGGTGCCCCGCGTGCTCGACGTCGGCGCAGCGTAGGCGGGGGCGGGCCCGGGCGAGGGACCGTCGCCGCCGGGGATACCGTGGCGGGGTCGAGCATCCCGGTACCTCGGAAGAGCCCCGAGGCAGGAGTGGCACCCGTGGCCGAGCAGCGCCGCCCTTCGAAGCTGACCGTGATCGGCCGCGGCATGCTCGGCCGCTGCCCGCACTGCGGTGGCCGCGGCATCTTCGCCAGCGTCAACGAACTGAGAGACGCCTGCCCGACCTGCGGGTTCTCGTTCGTGCGCGAGGAGGGCTACTGGGTCGGCGCGATGACGGTGATCATGGCGGTGATCCTCCTCGTGTTCGGCGCCTGGTTCGTCGGCGGGATGCTGCTGACCTGGCCCGACGTGCCCTGGACGTTGCTGATGATCGGCGGGCTGGTCCTCAACGGGCTCGTGCCGTTCACGCTGTACGGGTGGGCGAAGGCGATCTGGGTCGGACTCGACCTCGCCTTCACGCCCGCCCGCGCGGAGGAGTTCGGCGCCGGACCGCCGTCCGCGTAGCCGCCGGCCGCGTAGCCGCCCCACATCGGGGTCCAAGTTCCCTACTGCCGGCCGGCGGCCACGCCTACCATTTCCGCCCCGTGCGGCGCAGGCACGCACGACTCCGCACCTGAATCGAGGTGACGAGTGGACCAGCAGACGGCGAAGCGCGAGCACCGTGGGGAAGGGGACCCGACGGTCGAGCAGGGTGGGCAGACGCCTGGCGCCCTGGAGACCGTCGTCGCCCGCCTGCGGGCCGACAACGAGGGTCTGCGGACCTCGCTGCGCCACCGTGCCGTCATCGAGCAGGCCAAGGGCGTGCTGATCGCGCGCACCGGTTGCTCGCCGGACCAGGCCTTCGAACGGCTGGTGCAGCACTCGCAGCGTGCCAACCAGAAACTCGTGCGCGTCGCGGCCGCCGTGGTCGGCGCCGCGGTCACCGCCCGCTCGCCCGTCGCCGTGGCCGACGGCTTCGACATCGGGGCCCTGTTTGCGCCGGTCGACGGCCAGCCCAGCGCCACCGCCCGGGCCGACGAGCGGCTCGCGGGAGCGGCGCTCGAGGCGGCGCTCGACCTGCACGAGTTGGCGCAGACCATCGCGTTCGAGGCCGCGCTCGACCTCGGCCCCGAGGCGGCGCTGCTGGGTGCGCTCGAGCCGGACGGTGCGGTGCGACTGGTGGCCGGGGTCGGCTACGACGGGCAGATGATGTCGGCCTGGCACCGCATCCCACCCACCGTCGAGGTGCCACTGATCGCCGCGGCCCGCACCCACCGGCCGGTGCTGCTGGCCGATGTCGCCACCCGCGTCGAGCAGTTTCCGGCCACGGCCACCATCCCGTCCACCTTCGAGGCCCAGGCCAGCATCCCGATGCGCGCCAACGGCAGCACGGTCGGCGTGATCGGGCTGTCGTGGGCCGACGTGCGCACGTTCGACGCCGCCGACGAACGTCGCCTGACGGCCATCGCCGAGCAGGCGGTCGGTCCGTTTCTGCGCCTGCTCCGCGCCGGCGGTGACGACCTGCCCCAGGTGGCCGTCGAGGTCATGCGCACCCGCTGGTTCCAGGCCGCGCTCGACGCCGTGCTCGCCCCCGCGTTCCTGCTCACCCCGGTCCGCGACGCGGCCGGGACCCTCGTCGACTTCGAGGTGGCCTACGTCAACCGGCAGGGGCTCGGCGACGTCGCGCCCGACCGGATCGTGGGTCAGACCGTGCTCGCCCTGTACCCGCGCACGGCCGGCACCCACATGTTCGACGTCTTCCGCGAGGTGCTCGACAGCGGCGCGCCCGCCCACCTCGAGCGGGTCCCCGCCGCTGAACTCGTCGACGGCACTCCGGTCTCGGGCGCCGCGGTGGAGTTGTCGGTCGCGCCGCTCGGCGACGGCCTGCTGGTGAGTTGGCGCTTCCACGACGCCTGATCTCACTGGTAGACGCTCAGCGGATGCCGTCGGTGGCGGCGAGCCGGTGATCGAGTTCGTCGAGGTCGGCGAGCAGCACCTCGCTGTCCTCGACGTCGTCGAGTTGGGCGGCGATGCCACGTGCCTGCGCGGCCCAACGGCGGGCGGCGTCGGGGTCGCCGCCGACCAGCGCGGCGCGGGCCAGCGCCTCGCAGGCGGCACCTGCGAGGAAGCCGGTGATGCCGGCGGCGCGGCACAGCGCCAGGGCCCGTTGGGCGTGCCAGGCGGCCGGTTCGGCCCGGCCGAGCACGGCGTAGACCCGGGCGCACTGCCACTCGCCGGTCGCGAGGCGGTCGACGTCCCCGCCGGCGGCGGTCCAGTGGAACCGCGAGGCGTGCGCGGTGTGGAGCAACTCGTCGTCGAGGTCGGGGGTGCGCTCGGTCACCGCGAGCAGGTCCCACGCGCGGTTGAACAGCGCGATCGCGACGCGCCGGTGCTGCTCGGCGCTCAGCGCCGTCTGAGCCGTCGCCAGCGGCGTGACGGTGGCCGACGAGTCGTCGGAGCGGCCCGGCGCCACCGGCTCGGTGAAGGCGGCCGGGACCCGCCCGTCGCCGGCGGGTCGGGAGCTCGGGGTGGTGGTCATCGTGCGCGGCTTCCGGCGTCCCTGCGGCGCTCACCGTGTGCGCCTCGCACCAGCCTGCGCCATGCCGACCCCTTCCGCACCCACGACCGTCCGTCCTCGCCGACCTCGTGCGCGTCCTGCGCGCTGTGCAACCACGGCAAGCGGTGGACGGCCCTGTGGACAACTGGTGTCAGGGTTGTGTGAAACCCTGGGGATCGAGCGAGGCACAAGCTGTGAAATCACAACATGTTGTGGTCCGAGAGGGTTTCGGCCTACTACTCCTTGTGTGACGGCCGTGCTCCAGACGACTTAGTTGCTTGCGTCCTCCCCGCCTTGGCGCAACAGTGGGCGACCCGGTCACACCCGTGTAGTTACATCTCTGAGACTCGCTGATCGACCGGCCGCGGCCTCACCAGTCGCACCTCGCAAAGACGAACACGACGAGCGGGCGGCCCGGCAGGGGCCGACACACACCAAGGAGTGCGCCGAATGGCCGAGACGACCGCGGACGAGATCACGATCACCGACGAGGCCCCCGGCAAGCCGCTCGAGGTGGTCAGAAATGGTCGCAAGGCCGGCCTGAAGTTCGAGCGTTACTTCACCAAGGCCGGCGTGCACCCCTACGACGAGATCGAGTGGGAGCTGCGCGACGCGGTGCTGACCAACTGGCGCGACCAGTCGGTGTCGTTCGAGCAGCGCGGCGTCGAGTTCCCCTCGTCCTGGTCGATGATGGCCACCGTGATCGTGGCGCAGAAGTACTTCCGCGGCACCCTCGGCACGCCCGAGCGCGAGCGTTCGGTCCGCCAGATGATCGACCGCGTCGCCGACACGATCGGCGGCTGGGGCACGCAGGGCGGCTACTTCACCGACGAGGAGTCGGCCGAGGTGTTCGTCGCCGAGCTCAAGCACCTGCTGGTCAACCAGAAGGCCGCGTTCAACTCGCCGGTGTGGTTCAACGTCGGCGCCGAGGAGCACCCGCAGTGCTCGGCCTGCTTCATCCTGTCCGTCGAGGACACGATGAGTTCGATCCTCAACTGGTACGTCGAGGAGGGCACGATCTTCAAGGGCGGCTCGGGCGCGGGCATCAACCTGTCGTCGATCCGCTCGTCCAAGGAGATCCTCAAGGGCGGCGGCGAGGCATCCGGGCCGGTGTCGTTCATGCGCGGCGCCGACGCGTCGGCCGGCACGATCAAGTCGGGCGGCAAGACCCGTCGTGCGGCCAAGATGGTCATCCTCAACGTCGACCACCCCGACATCGAGGAGTTCATCTGGACCAAGGCGCGCGAGGAGAAGAAGGTCCGCGTGCTGCGCGAGGCCGGATTCGACATGGACCTCGACGGCGAGGACTACGCCTCGATCCAGTACCAGAACGCCAACAACTCGGTGCGCGTCACCGACGAGTTCATGCAGGCGTACGAACAGGACCGCGACTACGAACTGCGCGCGGTCACCACCGGCGAGGTCATCGAGACCAAGTCCGCCCGTGACGTGATGCGCCAGCTGTCGCAGGCGTCGTGGGAGTGTGCCGACCCGGGCCTGCAGTACGACACCACCATCAACGACTGGCACACCACGCCCGAGTCGGGCCGCATCAACGGCTCGAATCCGTGCAGCGAGTACATGCACCTGGACAACTCGGCGTGCAACCTGGCCTCGCTCAACCTCAAGAAGTTCTACGACTACGAGGCCGGCCGTTTTGACGTCGAGGCCTACCGCCGCGCCATCGAGGTGATCTTCACCGCGCAGGAGATCGTCGTCGGGTTCTCCTCCTACCCGACCGAGGCGATCGGCGAGAACGCGATCGCCTACCGCCAGCTCGGCCTCGGCTACGCCAACCTCGGTGGCCTGCTGATGTCGATCGGGCTGCCCTACGACTCCGACGAGGGTCGTGCGTGGTGTGGCGCCCTGACCGCGCTGATGACCGGTCACGCCTACAAGACCTCGGCCGAGATCGCGAAGGTGACCGGCCCGTTCGCCGGCTACAAGAAGAACGAAAAGCCCATGCTGCGGGTCATCGGCAAGCACCGTGACGCGGTCGAGGACATCGACCCGCGCCCGGTGCCCAAGGACCTGCTCAACGCCGCCCGCAAGTCGTGGGACGACGCGCTCAAGGTCGGCGAGAAGCACGGCTTCCGCAACGCGCAGGCGTCGGTGCTGGCCCCCACGGGCACCATCGGCCTGATGATGGACTGCGACACGACCGGCATCGAGCCCGACCTCGGCCTGGTCAAGATGAAGAAGATGGTCGGTGGCGGTTCGATCTCGATCGTGAACCAGACGGTGCCGCAGGCGCTGCGCTTCCTGGGCTACTCCGAGGAGCAGATCGAAGCGGTCGTCGCCTACATCGACGAGAACAAGTCCATCCACGGCGCCCCGGCGCTGCGCGAGGAGCACACCAAGGTGTTCCAGTGCGCCATGGGTGACGACGCGATCCACTACTACGGCCACGTGAAGATGATGGCGGCGGCCCAGCCGTTCCTCTCGGGCGCGATCAGCAAGACCTGCAACCTGCCCGAGGACGCCACCGTCGAGGATGTCGAGCAGTTGCACTACGACGCCTGGAAGATGGGCATCAAGGCGATCGCGATCTACCGCGACAACTGCAAGGTCGCGCAGCCGCTGAGCGTGTCGAAGAAGTCGGACGCGTCCGTGCCGGCTGCCGCTTCCGCGGAAGCGGGCGAGGTCGCGCACGTGCCGATGCGGCGCAAGCTGCCCAAGACCCGCCCGAGCCAGACCACCTCGTTCAAGGTCGGAGACGCCAAGGGCTACATCACCACCGGTGAGTACCCGGGTGACGGTGTGGGCGAGTTGTTCATCAAGCTGGGCAAGCAGGGCTCGACGCTGTCGGGTCTGCTGGACGCGTTCGCCATCTCGGTGTCGATCGGCCTGCAGTACGGCGTGCCGCTCGAGAGCTACGTGTCGAAGTTCATGAACATGCGCTTCGAGCCGGCCGGGATGACCGACGATCCGGAGATCCGGTTCACCACATCGATCGTGGACTACCTGGCCCGCAAGATGGCCATCGAGTACCTGCCCTACGACAAGCGCGAGGGGCTGGGGATCTTCACCATCGAAGAGCGCACCGCGATGCTCGACGAGGGCAACGGTCACGAGGAGCCTGCGGTGCCGAAGGCGCCGACGGCCGAGGCGGTCGCCGCGGCGAAGGAACTGCCGAGGTTCGAAGGTGGCAGTGTCCCCGTCGACCACGACGCCCCGATGTGCTTCGAGTGCGGCATCAAGATGAAGCGCGCCGGCGCCTGCCACGTCTGCGAGAGCTGCGGCACCACCAGCGGCTGCTCGTGATGTGCATCGTCAGCTGACGTCAGTCGGGTTCCGGTCACCGGATGTCAGTACCAGCGTCAGGGGATGTCAGTACCGCCGCGGCGGTGCGGCATCCCCTGACGCCGTGAGGGGGAGAAGCCGTGCCACCCCGCTTCTCTCCGCGCGATCTCGTCACCCCACCCGAGGCGTTCTGGAACGACGAAGTTGATGGCGTCTGGGCCGCTCCGCGCTCCAGCGAGGAAGCCGAGCAGCTGCTCGTCGCCTACTACCTGTCGCAGGTGAGCCGCAACGTCGCCGCCGTGCTGCGCGAGGTCGGCTGGACCCGAGGCGACCTGGCCGACGCGATTGGCGAGGACGCGCGGAACCTGCGGCGCAAGGTCAACGGCGAGTACCCGGCGATGTTCGAGGACGTCCTACGCTGGGCCCTCGCCCTCGACCGCCCCGACATCGTCTACGCCCCGAACAGCACGGCCGAGTTGGCGCCGACCGGCATGCTCGACCAGGTTCGGGAGGGCCTTGGCTGGGATCGGACCTGAGCCACAGCGCCGCACCGACCGGGGGAACCACCGGAGATCATGCACCGTTTGCCTGCGACCAGTCAAACATCTGCTCGATCTTGGCGGCTGCGGCGGGGACGCCGTTGAGGCCCCCGTATTCGAGTAGCGTCATCCCATCGAGCCCAGGTGCCGGGGTGTGCAGTATTGCTTCGATTCGGTCGCTGGTGATGTGTCGGGCAAGCAGTTCGTGCAGGCGCTGCTCGATGGCGGGATCGGTGAGCGAGAGCTTCGACGGTTCCCGCTCGGCCGCCCGTTGGGCGAGTTCTGCACGCACCCTTGCCCGCTCGGGTGTCATGCGGGTCAGTCGCTCGAACCGCCCTGGGCCGTAGAGCGATTCGTCTTCGTCGGCCGGATCACGAGTTCCCATCAAGCTCTCCGAACTTCAGCAGTCTCACCGATCGTTCGCCCGGCACGGGACGCCCCTCAGTATCCCACGGCCGCCCCTGTCCGTCAGCGCCTCGCCCCGTGCGATCGCGTTGGGAGCGAGTCGCGCGCCGACGGGCGGATACGGCGGTTATGCGCGGGTTCGACGGCCATCCGTTCAGGGTTGCTCGGCGGTGGCGGGCGTGGGGATGGCGACACAGACGTCGTCGCGGCAGTCGGCCGGGTCGAGCGTGGCGAGCCGTCCGCGAAGGGCGAGCAGCTCGGTACGGGTGTGTTCGAGTTCGGCGAGCCGTCGGTCGAGCTGTCCGATGCGTTGGTCGACGAGGTCGGCGACGTGGTCGCAGGGTGGTTGGCCGCCGTCGCGGATGGTGAGGATCTCCCGGATCTGGGCGAGGGTGAGGCCGGCGGCCTGTGCTTGGCGGATGAAGGCGACGCGGTCCACGGCGGGGTGGGGGTAGTCGCGGTAGCCGGCTGGGGTGCGGTCGGGTTCTGGGAGCAGCCCGTCGGTCTCGTAGAACCGCAGCGTCTTGGTGCTCACGCCGGTGCGTGTGGCGAGCTCGCCGATCAACATCCGGATCTCCTCTTGACCTTCCAGTGTGGTGGAAGCCGTAGCGTCACCGTACCGAGACGGCTGGGAGGCACGCTGATGGGTGTGACGTTGCGGTACTTCGATGGGTGCCCGAACTGGGAGGTCGCCGATCAGCGGTTGCGCAGCTTGGCGGACGAGGTCGGTTTCACGCTCCGCTACGAGCAGGTCGAGTCGCCCGAGGAGGCCGAGCGGCTGGGGTTCGCCGGTTCACCGACGGTGCTGGTCGACGGCGTCGATCCGTTCGCGACCGGGGACGAGCCGACCGGGCTGGCCTGCCGGGTCTACGCGACCGACGACGGTCCGCAAGGCTCACCCGGCCTCGGGCAGCTCCGTGCGGTGCTCGCGTGACAGGCGCTCGCGGGATGCTGGCGGCTGTGGTGTCGGTGGCGGTGTGTTGCGGGGTGGCGTGGCTGCTGGTGGCTGCGGGGGTGATCGGCGCCGCCGGCGGGCTGTTGTCGAGCCCGGAGTTGACCGTGGCTGCGGTCGCCGTGACCGGTTGGGCGGTGATCCGTGTGGTGGTCAGGCTGTATCGAGCACGGGTCGAGGAGACACGATGAGCGTGAGGAGTTCCGCCATGTACGAGCACTACGACCTGATCGTGATCGGCGCCGGCATGGCCGGTGTCTCCGCGGCCAACAAGGCCGGTACGGCAGGTTGGCGGGTGGGGATCGTCGATGCGCTGCCCTACGGCGGAACGTGTGCGCTGCGCGGGTGTGACCCCAAGAAGATCCTGCGGCGCGGGGCCGAGATCGTCGACGCCGCCAGGCTGCTCGAGGGCAAGGGCATCGACGCCGGTGGGCTGGCGATCAACTGGGCCGAGCTGATGGCCCACAAGCGCGGGTTCACCGACCCGGTCCCCGGCAACATGGAACGCGGACTCGCCGGCAACGGTGTCGACACGCTGCACGGCACCGCGACCTTCACCGGACCCGCCAAGCTCGAGGTCGACGGCCGTCCGGTGACCTCCGAGCGGTTCCTGATCGCCACCGGTGCCCGACCTCGGCCGCTGGACCTGCCTGGTGCCGAACATCTCGTGGACAGTACCGGCTTCCTCCACCTCGACGAACTACCCGGCCGGGTGCTGTTCGTCGGCGGCGGGTTCGTCAGCATGGAGTTCGCCCACATCGCCGCGCGTGCCGGCGCTGCGGTCACCGTCATCGACCGCGGCCAGCGGCCGCTCGGCAACTTCGATCCCGATCTGGTCGACCTGCTGGTCGAACGCTCCAGCGAGCTCGGTATCGACATCCGCTCCCGGACATCGGTCCTTCGCGTCGTGCCGGGACCGGGCGGCTACCAGGTCACCGTCGACCGCGACGGCACCGAGTCCACGATCGAGGTCGACCTGGTCGTCCACGGCGCCGGGCGGGTGCCCGAACTGTCCCGACTGGATCTGGACGCGGCCGGGGTGGACACAGGCCGGCGCGGGGTGACGGTCGCGCCACACCTGCAGTCCACCACCAACCCTGCCGTGTGGGCTGCCGGCGACGCCGCCGACACCCCCGGCATGCCACTCACCCCGGTCGCGGTGTTCGAAGGCAAGGTCGCCACCTCCAACATGCTCAAAGACACCACGACCGCCCCGGACTACGACGGCGTGGCCACCGTCGTCTACACCATCCCCGAACTCGCCCGCGTCGGCCTGCTCGAGACCGACGCACGCCAGGCCGGGATCAACCTCGACGTCCGCTACCACGACACCAGCAGCTGGTTCTCCAACTACCGCACCGGCGAGCGCACGGCCGCCACCAAGATCCTCATCGACCGCGCCACCGACACCATCGTCGGCGCGCACATGTTCGGCCCCGAATACGGCGAACTCATCAACTTCCTCGCGCTGGCCATCAACCTCGGCCTCACCACCCGCCAGCTCAAGTCCATGACCGCCAGCTACCCCAGCATCACCTCCGACCTCGGCTCCATGCTCTGACGCCGCGCCACGCGCGACGGCCCTATCGACCCGGAGGGGGCGGATGCATCGAAGTCGGCGACGGCGGCCCGGGGTCTCTGTAGCGGGGGTCGGTTCGCGTCCGAGGGTCGCGTCTGCCACGCTGCGCCGGCCCATCGTGGAGGTGTGTGATCGAGCGGTTGCGGGTCGTCGAGGACCGCCTCCTCGTCCTCGTCTTGGTGACCGTGGTCGCGGGCCTCGCGGTGCCGACGGTGGGGCGAGCCCTGTCGGGTGCGGTCGCCCCGATGTTGGCGTTGCTGATGTTCGCGGTGTCGTTGTCCTTCGACTTCGCGGCCGTGCGTGTCGTGCTGCGCCGTCCGGGGCTGCAGGTGCTGGCCACCTTGCTCGTCTACGTGCCGATGAGTTTGATCGCGTTGGGGATCGCCCACCTGGTGTTCGGGTCCGGACCGCTGTGGCTGGGCGTGATCTTGCTGGGCGCGCTGCCCACGGACGTGTCGTCGCCGTTGTTGGTGTGGATCGCTCGCGGGAACGTGGCGTTGGCAACGGTGTTCAACGCGGTCAACACCGCGCTCGCGCCCGTGCTGGTTCCGCTGTTGTTCCTGGCCTACACCGGTATCCAGCTCGACGTCCCGGTCGCATCGCTGGTGGGCGAGCTTGCGGCAACGGTGCTGCTGCCCACCATCGCCGGGGTCGCGATCCGGAGCTGGCAGCCTCGACGCATCGCACGGATCGAGCCGGTCCTCTCGGCCACCGGTGCCCTCAGCTACCTCGCGCTGCTGCTGGCCGTGATCGGCCCCAACGCCGAGGCGATCATCGACGCGCCGGCCACGATGCTGCTCCTCGCCGCGGCCGGTCTGGCGCTCAACGTCAGCGGCTACGGCCTCGCGTTCGCCGCGCGACCGTTGCTCGCCGAGCGCGGTGACCGGGTCGCGATGCTGTTCACCGTGAGCAAGAAGGAGTTCTCTATCGCCGCGATGGTGGTGTTCTCCAGCGGGCTACCCGCTGATGTCGCGCTCCCCGCAGTCATCTACGCCATCGTGCAGATGATCACCTCCCCTGCTGTCGCCAGCCGAGTCGCACGCTCAGCCGCTCTCGATGAATAGCCTCGCTGAGCGCTACTACGCCTCGCGCCGTCGATCGGCAACGCACGGAAACGCCGGTGATCCACTTGTCGGAGTTCACTCGTGGCTCGGTCTACGGTCGCGGCTGGGACGATGGGGAGTCCATGCAGGTCACGTTGCTGTACTTCGACGGTTGCCCGAACTGGGAGACCACCTTCCAGCAGCTCGAGACGCTCTCCGCGGAGCTCGAGTTCGACCTGGAGCGCCGCCAGGTCGACACATCGGCGGACGCCGAGCGTTTGGCCTTCCGCGGCTCCCCGACGGTCTTGGTGGATGGCCGCGACCCCTTCGCGACCGGTGACGAACCGGTGGGGTTGTCCTGTCGGGTGTACGCCACGGACGCGGGGCTGGTCGGTGCCCCGACCGAGCAACAGCTTGTAGGGGTGCTGGCCTCCCGCTGACCCCTCACCCGTGCAGAACACCCGGATCATCTACCTGGCTGTGGCGGTTATGGCACGGAGCCGGCTCCGGTTCGGGGCTTACGAGGCAGCTTCCACGAGTCGGCAGTAGCGGGGGGCCGGGTTGCCCGGTGCCTCGCTGGGCTGGTGGGCAGTGTCGAGCAGTCGGTGTAGTTCGTCGCGAAGCGCAGCCAGCTCGCGGATGTGGCGGTCGATGTCACGTAGCTGCCGGTGCACGACGTCGAGGACGTAGTCGCACGGCTGTTCGCCACGTTCGCGTAGGTGAAGGACCTGGCGGATCTCATCGAGGCTCAGTCCGAGACGTCGGCCGGTGCGGATGAACTCGAGCCGATCGATGTCTTCGTCGGTGTAGTCGCGGTAGCCCGCCGGTGTCCGTGGCACGGCAGGTATCAGCTCGATCGACTCGTAGTAGCGGATCGTCTTGGTGTTGATACCGAGCTCGTCTGCGACCTGACCGATCCGCATGTGACCTCCCGAACGTGGCGGCTGACGACACGGTAGGGGTTCCAGTTGCTGGAAGCTCCAGGTGCTGCACGGTCCCTACCCTCCCGAGGTTCCGCCCCCTGTGAGGTGACCGTCGTGCCGTCCTATCCGGACCGTCAGGGTCTGCGCTCGGTGCTGTCGCGTCCGGCGTACCGGCGGCTGTGGACCGCCCAGACCGTCTCGCGCTGGGGGGATGTGTTCAACACCGTCGCGCTGGCCGTGCTGGTGTTCCAGCTCACCGGTTCAGGCATCGGGGTGACCGGTGTTGTGGTGGCCGAGATCATCCCGGTCCTGCTGCTGGCACCGGTGGCGGGCGCGGTCATCGACCGGTTGCCGCCGGTCAAGGTCATGATCGCCGCCGACGTGTGGCGGATGGGACTAGCACTACTACTGCCCTTCGTCGCGGACCCGGTCCTGGCCGTCTACGCGATCGCGTTCGGACTCTCAGCCGGTGCGGTCTTCTTCAACCCCGCGTCCCAGGCCACCCTCCCGGCGATCGTCGACGAACGCGAACTGATCGCCGGCAACTCTGGACTGTGGACCGCCGCGGTGATCTCCCAGATCGTGCTGGCCCCCCTGGCCGGCGGCATGGTCGCGATCCTCGGGGTCACCCCGGCGTTCCTGCTCAACGCCGCCACCTACGCCGTCTCCGCGGTCGTGCTCCTACGCATCATCCACGTGGCCCCCGCTGCGGTCGACGACGCCACCGAACAGCGCTCCTGGTGGTCGCGTGCGGCCGAGGGGGTCCAGGTCATCGCCACCACCCCGTTGCTGCGGCTCATGGCCTCAGTGCAGGCGCTCGCGGCGCTCTCTGCCGGTGCCACCAGCGCACTGCTGATCGTGCTGGCCACCGACCACCTCGCTGTCGGCGCGGACGGGTTCGGGATGCTCCTGTCGGCCATCGGGGTCGGAGCCGCCATCGGCCCCCTGGTGCTGACCAAGCTGGTCTCCGACCCGCGAAGGGTCGGGTTCGTGTTCGGCCCCTTCGTGCTGCGCGGCCTGGTCGACCTCGTGCTCGCCACCTTCCGCAGCCTGCCCGTCGCACTCGGTGCGCTCGGCTTCTACGGCGTGGGCACATCGACCGGCATGGTCACCTTCAACTCGCTGCTACAAGCCGAGACCACCGACCAGACCCGCGGGCGCGTCTTCGCCAGCTTCGACGCGATCTGGCAGCTCGGCCGGCTCGTCTCCCTCGGCATCGGCGGATTACTCACCGACGCGATCGGCATCGCGGCGGTGTACTACCTCGGCGGCATCCTGCTGCTGCTCGCCGGACTCGCGGGGCTCACCCGCGCCCGACCACCCAGCACCACTGGCTGACACCAACCGCGATGATGACCCCGCAGGTGGCTCAGATCGGCCAACCACAGCCGTGCGCTAACGCCCGTTGGAGCTACCCGAGAACGCACCATGAACGCGAATGGTCGACTGTCCTGGGGACGACGGAGACGTCTGCTACATGAAGTAGGAGTAGCGCGACTGCACCGCATCATGTTCGGTCAGATGGCGAAGGATCGTTCCGACTCGGCGCGCGGTATGGATCGTGATGGGCTCGCGTCCATCCAAGCTCGAGTTGTTCCAGTTCATCTTGGTCAGAGCGAGCACCTCGGCCGCCAGTTCGGCCGGCGAGGTCTCGACATCCTCCATGCGCAACGCGATCGGACTTGGCACGTACATGCCTGGGTATGTTCCGTACCACGGCACCATGCCGTTCGTGTAGACGGTGAGTTCATCGGCTGCGGTTTCCAGGGCAGTACCTCGTAGCGGAGGGTGATCGCCGCTGCGGAAGAGCCGGTAGGTCGAGCCGCGCTGGATCCAAACCATGTCGGTCACGGAGATGGACTGCTCGTCGGCGGCGGACCTGAGACCCGCGACCTCCTCCTGCCTGAAGCGCGACGTCTTGTGGACGACGATCCGGGCCGGCGACGTCAGATGCGTGTCCCGATACCGCTGTAGCGCTGCGATGAGTAGGTCGTGGGCCGCACTCTCGTCCAAGAAGGGCTGGCGTCCCTGCTTGCTGATCTTGGCCGGGCCTCCCCGAACGACGACGCCGTCGCCACGCTCGTTGAAGACCTGAGCCACGGACGTGTGGAGTGACTCGCGACCGAGCGTTTCGTAGAACGAAATGCCCACGAAGCAAGTCATCAGCTCGGTTGCTGAACGAGGAAGACGCCAGGGTGTACCGCCGGCCTTGTAGTAAAGTGCGGGGAATAGGTTCCAAGCCCGCGTAGCGGCGTCCTGGGCTGGCGATGATGAGCCGCGCTTCGCGGTCTTCTTGCCGGTCCAGAGGGTTTCAGTGATCACCTGGGTGTGGGTGCTCGCCCCCATGGCCTTGGCCTTCAGGAGGTCATGAAACTCAGGTGATCGAGGCTCGCGTCGCGAGCGGACCGTGTCCGGTGAAGCCGCCATGCCGGCCGGCTTGATGCACAAGATCACGTCCGCGCTCGCGGACTCAGACATCGCCCGGAGGTGATCAGCGAAGAGTCGGGACAGTTGGATCGTTGACTCGGGTTCAGCAAGATTGAGAGCGCTCGTGATGTCCTTGCGTGGAATCGGATGAACTAGGCTGTCCACGATCCTGAAGTCACACCGCAGTGGGCCGTACTCGTCGCAGACTGGGAACGCCCGGAAGAGGTTCCTGTACGGGCTCTCCTTCCGGTGTAGACCGGACATGGCGTTCGTTATCCACTCAAGACAGGACGCCACATCCTGGCGCTCGCCCAATAGCCCAAGTCGGACGGACTTGGGTGCCTCCGGTGTCCCCAGATCGGAAGGGCCGTAGTCACTGAGCCCCACGCGAGGATCAACGTGGTTCCGGCCATCGCCGAACTGCAGTTCTGGCTCAGCCAGGTGCATGGCCCTCATAGGAAGTCCAAAGTGTCGTCGTCAAGCGCAGCGTCCGTCGCGGCAGCCTTTGTGGGGAGTGTCGAGTCGTCGTAGCTGACCTGGATCGGGACGGTCTCAACCGGTCCGAACCGAAGGCGCCGCGGTGGCGCGTCATCCAGCAGTGACAGTTGGTTGCTCGAGAAGTAGCTCGACCAGAAGGCCAAGGTGCTGCGGACGGCCCCGTGTCGTTCCAGTCGCTTGATCCCCGACTTGAGCGCAGCAGCGTTCCAGTGCTTCGTGTAGCCATCGACTGTGAAGCGGTACTCCGGCTGGATCGCCATGAACCATTCGTTCTCGACATCAACGAATCTGAGCTCGGCCGCGTGGTGGCGGATGTAGCCACCCTTGTTCACGACAACCGTGCGCTTCCGCCCGTCCGGCGTCTTGACTACCCGGTCGATCGCGCCATCGAGAGGTCGGAAATAGTTCAGCCGGTCCTCCCTGTCGTAGCCGAGATCCGAGAACTCCCGCCCCAGCAGCATCCGCAACAGACGCATGAAGCGATAGCGCTGATCCTCGGTCCCAGCAGCCCAGCCAGCGGACTCGTCCACCTCCACATCCCCGGAGCACAGGACCTCTAGCGGAGGCTGCTTCAGTGATTCGAAGCTGTAGATCATCTCGTCGAGCAGCAAGTAGCTAACCGGAACGCGCGTTCGGCCATGACTTGCAAGGCGGGCGCGAGACTGCGGGAACGTCTTGATATTCGTCGGGGCAAAGTAAAGCTTCTCGGGGAAGGAGGTGACCGGCAGCAGGTTGGTCGACAACGTCTCCGGGACCGTCCGAGTCGTGATTGCAGGTGCGGCGCTGGGGGCTCCGAGTGCCAACCAGTCCAGGCCGGTCGTCGCCAACTCCAAACGGTCGGACACTTTGTGGAACTCGACACGACCGGTCTCACGGACGGCCGGATCGCGGAACCACGACGTAACGTCTTTCCACCAGGCCTCCTTGGTCGCTCGCTTGACGACGAGGAGCAAGACCGGGACGTCGGCGTTGAGCCAGTAGTCGATGTGGTCTTGCTCGCAGACGAAGTAGAAGGATTCACTCGTCTCGCCCCGGAGGTCGCTTCGACCCTTCACCTGGGCGAGGAGCAGCTTGTTGAGCGCCCGGCGAGTGACGGGGTCGACGAGTTCGATCTCCCCATCGACTCCGAAGTCCTGCTGTCCTCGCGGATGCCAGACGTGCCCAAGTTCGGCCACGAGTCCGTGGATGGTCGCGATTGCCGTCTCGCCCGTCTGGGCGCCGTGCGTGTACGTCTTCGGCATCTGCGTGCCTTGCTGCGAGTGAGAGAGGCCTACGAGACCACATCCCTGTGACATCCATCTCGCGTAGTTACCCCAGTGTGCTTCATCTGGGGGCTCCCGTCGACCGAATCTGGCTTGCTCCCCCATGCGGAGGTCGGCCGCCCGCGACGCAACAAGCGCCCGCTCGCGCGCATCCCACATCGCCCGCTGCCGAAACCCGGTGGGCAGAGCGACACGGGCCTGTGCATAGGGACCTGTGAAGCCGCCCGGCGGCGCCGGAGACCCAGACGATATGCTATCCGTTCGGATAGCTCGCCTGCAGTCCTGGAGCTCGACGTGTCCCCGGGAACCTTGATCCGCTCGGCCCGGCAAGCCAGCAGACTGTCTCAGCGTGGGCTCGCAGAGCTGGCTGAGACCTCCGGCCCGACGGTGGCCGCCTACGAGGCGGGAACCAAGGATCCGCGGACGTCAACGCTGCTCCGGTTGCTCGCGGCCGCCGGCTGGGACATCCAGCTCGTCGCACGACGGCCGGCAGCGGACCGATTCCGGGACCTGCTGGCCGCTGCGGTCGCCGAGAAGATCGCGACCGATCCAGCGCTCCTCGACCGTGCCATCCAGGTCATGGACGGAGACGTCTGGCGCTCCGCCTACGAGCAGCAGTGGCGAGCGCTGATCGCCGCGGGCACTGTCGCGGTCATCGGCGTGCTCACCTCCCCGCATCCCGACACCCTGGCGTTGAAGGCGGACTCACCGTTCACGATGCTCGGGCTGGTCGGAGACGACGAACGGCAGCGACTGCTCGCCGAGACGCGCGCTGCGAGTCTGGGTGTCGCCCGGTGACGGAGCGCGGGCTCGAGGTGGTGAACGGCGGCAGGACGTGCCCGGCCCACCCGGCCAGGCAGCAACGCCCGCTGCAGCGCGCTCGCGAGGCCCGGCGACTTGTGCCCAATGCCATCACACGGGTGCAGCGCCCCGGCATCAGCAGCCAGTCGAGTGCGATTCGTGAGCGACGGCCGGCCTAGCTCATGACGGCGGGAAGAGCTCGGGGCTCCTATGCGGGGATTGCCCCGCCGGACCGACAAGGGACGGTGAAGGGCAACAGACCCACTACGCCGACCGAAGGCTCGCATCGTGACCGTGCACTTCAAGATCTCCGACTGCTCTGATGACCCGTTCGACCCCGACTCGTGGACGTTCCTGTCCGGCAAGGTGGAGGGCCGGTGGACCGCACTATCGGGCGCCACGGTTGCCGCCGCACGCCGGGCCCTTCAACTGGCTGAGGACCCCAACTCCGACGTCTACTCGGTCGACGTCACGATGTACCTGGATGATGGATCGGCAGGCATGGGCGTGGCTTCTTTCCACGTGTGGCACGACCATGGCGACGATCGGCGCTGGCGTGACGCCCTCGAGGCCAGCATCAGCGACTCGGCGACTCAGATCACCCGAGCCTGAGTTCGGCAGCCAGTGTTGCTGTTCTACTCACAAAGCGACGCGGCGACCATCGACTCGTCGGCCGACCCCGCAGTGACCTGCGGCCAGCTGGTGTCCGCCAACTACTCGGGCGGGTCCAACGGGTGGCATCCGGGTAGCCGGAACGGATGGGGAGACGGCGGGACGTGGTAGTTGTGAGGTGCGTGAACCACCCGTTAGCTACCCCGAAGTAGCGGTGGCTGGTGGGTCACTTCAGGTCGGCGACTTCTGCCTTGCCCGCCGCCGCGAACGCGCCGGCGTCATGCGGCAGCCCGACACGCATGAAGAAGCGGGCGAACGCCTGCGCGAAGTGCTCCTTGTACGGCGAGCGCATCCTGAGCCGCTGACGGGAACCGGGTTGCGTCGTGAAGTGGTCCAGGTGGGCGCGGTCCACGGTGTAGAGCTCGCGGAAGTCGCAGACCGACCATGGCAACGCCGGCGCTTCGGTGCGTTCGTGCAGCAGCGTCAGTGGTGGGATGTCGCCCCGGATCAGGTTGGTGACGTACGCGCTGCTCTTGACGGCACTGTTCCCAGCAGCGAACTGGGCCGAAGCGAAGTCGCGCCACGAGACGACACGGGCGAGCAGGACGCTTCGGACCTTGGTGTTCTCGAGGTCGCACGTCTGCGTCACGACGATCGCGTCGATGAGGTCCACACGGTAGGTCACCTCGGGCCGGTCACCTTCGACGGTGAGGTGGGTGACGGTGGGCACGGGGAGCTTGAACAGCAGGTCGCCCTGCTCGTGACCCACCGCAGAGACGCGCGTCCACCAATCAGACAACCGCCGTCTCCACAGCCCAGACTTCCCGGTCCTCTTCGGTGTCGTACGCAGACACCGGGGCCTCACCGACTGCGGTCAGTGCGCAGGTGACGGTCACGCTGAACTGCGGCTCGACCTGCACGTACGGCGTGTCGAGGGTCTCGTCGTCGGACGTGTCGGCCGCCGGGTCGTCCTGTTCGTTGTTCGAGTCTCCTGTGAGCGCTGCGACGGCTTCGTTGATGTCGAAGCGTCGGTGCCCGCCAGGTGTGGTGTCGAACGGCACCCGGCGCTGCCGCGCGTATTTGCGTATGGTCGCTGGTCCGACGTGCAGAGCCCGCGCGACCTCTTCTGTCGTGGCGGTCCTGGGCATGACGGACTCCGTTTCGGTTTGCGCGGAGGTTACGGTTGTTACGGTTCACTGTACCCGGCGCCCCGTCCGATGCAACGTGCTGTTCGCTCCGCCTCGGACACGAGATCAGCGGCCCGGTATCCATCCGCTGCCGAACGACCGGGTAGATCACACCCGCCGTGTTCTCGCGGTGGCAGCACGCGAGCCGGCGGTCTCACTTCCGTGACTTCGCCCCGCTGCACTGCTCACCTGGCCACGCGAGCAACACCCACTCACCCCCGGTCTTGTGCCCATCCAGCAACACCCGCTGCCGAACTCACCCGAGCCTGACGCCGCCAAACGGCGGACGCGATCCATCCGGCAGTGTCGAGGTCAAGCCTGCCGACGCTGACGGGACCGCGTCGCTCGAGGTCCACCGCTTACCCACTCATGACGTCGTGGCGGCGATCCTGATCACTCCTGGTTGGGATCCTCCACCGCAAGACCTGGACGTTGTGGTCGTAGACGCTCTCGACCAAGCGACGCAGCTGCTCGAGCGGCCGGCGTCTGGTGTCTGGTCGTGCTCGACGACGGTGTGCACGTACCCCCAGAGCTCATCGAGTGTGTGAGGGAAGTCGTCAGGGCGAAGGCTCGTGGACCACAGCGCATCGATGCCCCAGTGCGCAACCCCCAGCAGCTGCTCGACCAGTTGCAGCCGCTCGATCTCATCCAGCAGCCGCTCAACGGACAAGTCCTGCACGGTTGCTCGGTCCCACAGTTCACGGTCGTCGCCGTGCTCGATGTGCTGCAGGTGCAGCGAGCGCTCGACATGCCGCCGAACATGCGCCAGTTCTTCGTGGGTAAGCGGGTCAGGCATCGTGGCGATCTCCTAGCTGCGCGTGCACGAACGCCGGAGGTGACGTGGTTCGATCGTCGGCGCCGCCGTGACGAGTTTGCCCCGAGGGTGCGCGTCCGGCCGCTGTCTCGGTTGACGTGCGCTGCCTGGGCCAGCCGCGCGGCGGCCGCGGGTGGTCGACGCTGAATCTGTCACCGCAGGCGCTCGTACCAGCCGACCTCGGCCACTGGGCGCTCGCGAACAGCGGCTGACCGTCTGTTCTGCCTCTTCAGTCCGGCTCTTGCCTCGCGCGGTGCGCGTGTGCCCAGGCCAGATCGAGGCCTTCGCGGTTCAGATAGTTGATCGTCTCGTCGTGGGCTTGGTCGAACAGGTTGATGATGGTTACGGCGAGTCGGTCATGGAGTTGATCGACGGTCTTGCACAGGCGAACGACCGAGGCCG
Organism: Actinomycetota bacterium; assembly: GCA_018335555.1. Lineage (GTDB taxonomy): Bacteria > Actinomycetota > Nitriliruptoria > Nitriliruptorales > Nitriliruptoraceae > Egicoccus. Next base: position 23,587 of record JAGXST010000221.1, read on the forward strand.
CGAGCTCAAGTGCGATGTCACGGTCGGTCTGCATGTCGGTGTGAGCGAACGCGGACGGTTCCCAAATGTCGAGCCAGTCCTCGGCGTCGGCCCGCAGCCGGGCGAGCGTCTCGGCGTCGACAGGTTCGGTCGTGCTCGCGAGCAGGTGGCGGCGCCATGCGGCACGGATCGCGTCGGTGCGCTCGTCACTCATCCGCTTCCTCCTCTTCGGATGGCCCCCGTTCCACACGGCCGGCGGCATCTTCTGGGTCGCCATTCGCGGCACGGTCGCCCGGTGCTGCCCGCATGTCGTCCGCGACGGGGGCATCGCTGACCGGTGGCGTCAGTTGGTGCAGTCGCTGCTCGAGCTCGTCAGTGAACGCTTCGAGATCGGTTTCGGGCCACACTTCGACGGCGTTGCCGGCTTCGTCGACGAAGCGGTGTTCGCCTTCCATGCTGGCGAGCAGCTGTCTGGCGAGCCGGGTCGGATCGTCACCGGCGAGGAGGAGCAGTGCAGCCGCGTTGACGAGCCTGGCCAAGGCGCGTGCATCGTCGACCGCAGTGTCTGGCGGCTCGGTGTCGATGACGGCCTGGATGAGCCGCCGCCCGGCGACGATGGTGGTGCTCACGCCGGTCAACAACTTGAACTCCTGGGTGGGCTGCGTCAGGAGGTAGCTCAGGTCAAACCGCAACTTCACCAACTCGCTCTGGCTCAGCTCGGCGGTGTCGCCGACGATCCAGTCGCCCAGTTCGGTCTGCAGTCGGACGCGCACATTCATACGGGTTCCTCTTCGGCGAGCATGAGCGTGCATCGGACGTCGTTCTACGGTCGCGGCTGGCCACAACTTCTTGCTGCCGTGAAGGCGACAGCGGCTGGTCCATTCAGCACGAACCCGTCGTCTTCCTCCTTGATGAGACCGGCGCGGAGCAACGACGCGAGCGCACGGCTCCGCGAGTGGGAGAGACGTTGCCGATCGAGCGACCCGTTGGCGATCGCCGCAACGACCTCCTCCTCCGGTCCGGTCAGATGCCCTGCGGCGAGCCGGTCGCTGACTTCCTCGAACACGCGGGGCAGCCCCGGGACGTCATCACATGCAACGAGCTCGAGGTGGCCGGGCTCGGTCTCGGCGACGGTCATGCCGATCTGCTCGAGCTTCGCGCGAAGCGCAGGTAGGGCGCCGTCAGCCGCAGCCGCACGAACATCGACATCTCGCAGCCGGCCGGTTCGCACGAGCTCGGCCCCGAGCCGCTCAACGTCGGTCGCGTCGGCCGCAGCGTCCTCGCGCTTTTCCAGGTCCGTCCACGTGAGGCCGAGGGCCGTCAACAGCGTCTGCACCAACCTGAGCGGCCAGTTCCCGAGGTCGCCTCCGTTCTCGAGGGCCTGCACCGCTCCGATGCGGCAGCCGACTTGGTCTGCCAGCTCACGCCGAGAGAGCGCGAGCTCCAGACGTCGCCGTTCGATGAGTCCGCTGACGTTACGCACCGGTCCACTCGATTCCGAGGTCTCGTAGCTGCTGGGTCGCGTCGACGTGGCGTCGACGCAGGTGGTTGCCGATCGTTGGCGCGAGGTGGTCAGTGGCCGCTAGCCGTATCCAGCGGCCGACGGTGCGTTCGTCGAGCGCCGTCCGCGTCGGGTCGACCATCAAAGGTTCGTCTCCGGTCGCACGGTCGACGGTGACCCGTGCGGCGGTTGCGACCCGGAGGAGCTGCGCGACCGGCGGTGGCAGCGAACCTGTCGCGCGCAGTGCCTCCGCGGAGTCGATGGTGAGCGCGAGGATGTCGTCGACGGCCCAACCCAGCACCCCGAGGCACTGGGATGTTGCACGGTTCGCGTCGACCTGCGCCGTCATCCGCTGCCACAGCGGATCGTCGCTGGCTGCGAGCAGCGGTGCGCCCGCGCGCTGAAGGACGACGTGCGGGTCGAAGCTCACAGTCGCTCCGGCCGACCACGCCGCGACACGGATGGCGTGGAGTGACACCAACAGTTCGTCTGGGCTGCTGGAGCTCGCCCCGGCGGACCATAGGAGCCGGAGGACCTCCTGCGGATCCTGCGCCGCCAGGGGCTCGCGGGCCGTCTCGAGCGCCTCCTCGTAGCGCCGCTGGACCTGCCGCACGGCGTCCGGGGGCATCGACCGCTGGCACGCGGCCAGGAAGGTCAGCGTCCCCGTGTGGGGCACCCGAGGCAGCCGGGAACTGGTCGACCCACCGCGCCGCGGAGCGGGACTGGGCGCGTCCGTCGGGTCGGCGAACTCGGCCTCCAACTCTGCCATGATCGCCTCGTACCCATCTGTCCGCGTCGTTCGTTCGAGCAGGACGATGTCGGCCACCAGCTCACGGAGCAGCAACAGGTAGGCGCACAGCGCCTCGGGGTGCGCCAGCTGCGGGTTCACGAGCACAACGCGATCGACACCGACCCCGGAAGTCCAAGCCCGCCACCACCGCTCGAGCCGTGCGGCTCCACGACGCCCTCGCAGCTCCTCGACGTCCAGTCGCATAGCGGCGAGCTGCTCGGTCAGGAGCACCGAATGGCGTCGCGTGTCCGGCGCGACCGCGACCACCGGGGCGTGCAGGCTCGTCGTACCGCGCCAGGCCCGGTGCTCGGCCACGTCACGTGACTTGCTGATCCGGACGATCATCGTGCCCGCTTCTTGCGGTGGTGGATCGCTGCAGCCGCGATCTTGCGGTCCACGGTGTCGAACTTCCGAGGGACCATCTCGTGGATCTCCGCGACGGCTCGGAGGAAGCGAGCCCACTCGCGGAGGGAACCCCCACACTCCTCGGCGTCGACCTTCAGGATGAGCTCGTGGGGGCTGTGCGCGAACCACGGGTGCAGCCCCCGGACGGTCGTCACGAGGTCCTCGCCCTGCAATCGGGGGACCTTGAGGATCTGTTCGCAGCGGCTGCTGAGATGTTCGTATCGCTGCAGTTTCGTCACGAGCTTCGGTGCGCCGACCAGCAGCAACGTCCAGGTCGCGTCCTCGTGGCCGTGCAGGTGGCTGAGTTGGTCGAGCGCGACGTCGTCCAATCCGTGGACCTCGTCGATGATCACGATGCATTCACGATCGGCGAGCACCTCACGCAACATCGCCGCAAGCACGTACGTCTCGCCGTTGACAAGCTTGCCCGTCAGCTCGTGCAGCAACGACACGAGCACCTCCTTGCGCGCCGGCCGGCGTGCAAGGGAGATGTAGAACGTTTCCGCAGCGGTCTGTCGCGCGAGGTGTTCGGTCAGGTAGGTCTTGCCGACCCCGGACGGGCCGGCGATGGCTCCTACGTCCTGGTACGCGTGCACGCGTTCGACCAAGCTGCGGACCAGTTCGTAGGTGACGTTGGGCACCAGCCGTGGTTCGGCGTTGGGGTGCGCGATGACGTGCCGCATCAGAGCAACTCCAGCTGTGCAACTTCGGACTCGTTGAAGCCTGCAAGCAGCTCTGCAAAGGCATCAGCGCCGTCGGCCGCGAGAGAGTCGATCTCGTCGACGTCGCCGATCGGGGTGTGCTGCCTCGCGCGCTCGATCTTCCGCTTGCTCATCCGTCGCCTGACCTGCTGCGCCGCGAAGCGATTCTCGGTTCGCTCGTGCAGGAATGCTTCGCGATCGCCGGCGCTCATCGCCGACTTCTCGATCGCGGTGCACAGATGACGCCCCTCGCGGAACACCTCGATCGTGTTGAGGTCGTTGGGGATGTAGCGCACCTCGACGGTGAGGCCATGGCACGTCGATAGCGCGTCCGCTGCATAGGTGCCACCTCGGAACGTCACGCCGCGGCTGTCGACCTTCCGAGGCTTGCTGGCCCGGACCATCGCCTCGTAGACGGCGTGCTTGGGGGCAGCGCGGAGCGCGGTCGTGTCGTGCAACCAGGCCTGCCACGGTGTGGATCGGATGGCTGAGTGGACCCGATCGAAGTTGTAGTGGTCGATGTACTCGGCCAACCGCTGTTGGAGCACGTCGAGGCCGACGGTCTCGCCCGTGTTGTAGGGCTTGTCACGCAGATCCTTCGGGCCTCGGGTCGACCCCAACAGGAAGTCGATGCACTCGGCCTTCACCGTCCGGAACCAGCGTTCGATCTTGCCCTTCCGATGAGGTGAGAACGGCGGGAGCGCGATGCCCAAGGTGCGGAACGCATCAGTCGTGGCGACGACGGTCTCTGAGAGGAACTCCAGGCCACGGTCCCACACGACCAGCTCGGGAACGCCGCCCACACGCTCACCGTCCGGTCCGCGACACCCATAGAACCCCATCAGCAGGGCCTCGCGGACCGACGCCGCATCGGGGCGGTCGATGGTGAGTGCCCACCCCACGAGGAAACGGGTTCCGACATCGATGACGGAGGTGATCCAAACCTCGACCGGATCGCCGCCGTCGCCGAGCGACACGCGGAGGGGGAGGTGCGCGTGGTCCATCTGCCAGGTGTGGTTGCGCGGGCGGTCCTCGGCGGTCAGGTAGATCTGTCTCTCTCGGATACCGCGTGCGCCCTTGCGGAGCGACGCGAGAGTCAGCTTGCCGATGTCGCGCTCCGCGGCGCGCTTCCAGGTGCTCGCCGACGGCACCTCTACGCCCTGCATCTCGAGGTGCTTGCGGGCGGTCTCGACCGCGCCCCGTGTGATGTAGATGACCTCGATGTGATCGTCCGTGAGCTCGTACGCGCCCGTGCTAGGGAGCGTGCCGTCCTCGCGGAACCTCTTGACGGTGCGCCAGACCTGCCGCTCGGTGTAGCCGACGGCGGCGGCGATCTCCCGGACGACGCAGGAGGTACCGGGGGCATCGGGCGCCAGTTCGGCGGCGCGCGATCGGATCTCATCGGCCAGTGCATCGATCTTGAACCCGCTCATCAGGCTGCCTCCGCCAGGAGGTCCACCGGGATTGGCTGCCCGACACCGGGCGCTGACTTCAGGACTGCGCGGGTTGGGTCGAGCAGCGTCAGGCACCGGACGCCAGCGAACCGCTCGCCGAGGTAGTGACGGCCGAGGCGTGCGTAGCGATCGGTCTGGCGGCCCCCGGAACCTTCGATGGCCAGTTGCGTGACGAGCCCGGACTTCACCTCGTCGAACAGGTAGCGGTACCCGTCGGACCAAACGACGTCGATGCGGCTGTCGCCGATCGCCATCTCGGTGGTGACGACGTGCCACGGCCGACCGAGCGCGAACCGCCAGAAATACGAGCGGATGCCGGCGCCAATGCGCTGACGGAACGCGCGGTCGTTGACGTTCGGCGACTTGGTGCTCGGCGTCAGCGAGACCACGAGGCGATCGATCTCCACTGTGGTCGGCATCGTGCCCCGCTGGAGGAGGTCGCAGATGCCGCGGTGGACGAGCACACCCGCGGTGAGGGGTTCGGAGGTGAGGTTCTTGTTCATGCGGCGGGACCGTCCCGCCCAGCAGCGAGACGGCAGTCGCCATGACCGCAGTATGTGCTCCATAGGAGCACATACTTGCACAAGTCGTGGCTGAGTTTGCCCTACGGCCTTTTCCGGCTGAAGGGCCATCGTGGCGTGCTCTGTGAGTCATCGCCAGGAGCTGGCGGTGGCGGCCGCTGCGATGTTTCGGGCTGGCCCCGGGAGCCCTTGCTTGGGGCCGTACAGGGTGTCGATGCCGCGGCCCGCTGACTTGCGGTGTTGCCGGACATCCCAGGCTCCTCCGGCGTGCATGGTCCGGTCTCGCGGAACCGACCCGCCGTGTCGCACCATCGGCATAGTCTGCGTTCCAGAGTCGCAGTAGGAGCGTGCTGTGGCTGGGACCGACCACTGGGGAAACTTGTGGGGCGCAGTCGGCGGATAGCGGACGAGAAGTACGAGTTCTTACCGGCCTTGACGGTCGACCAGGACCATGCACGCGGGCTGCTTCGGGCAGCGTGGCGGGAGTTGCCCCGAACGGCGGGCTCCGAGCTGCTGCGCAGGGCCTGCCACTCCTCGACGTTCAAGACGGCGATGCACCGGATGAACCTCAAGGCTGTGCCGCCGAAGCTGGGGCAGGCGCTGAGGACTCCGCAGGGGTGGCGAGTCGCGGTCGAACTTGGCAGGCACCTGCACCGCACGGTCGCCCGCGACGAGCGTTTCAACCGGTACGCGGCCAGCCTGGTCGGAATGTGGGCGCTGGCAGACGAGATCGAGCGGCAGTTCGACAGCCAGCATGTCGCGACGCTTTGGTTGACGTGGGTGTACGGCGGGTTCCCGGGCGACCCGCTACTGCTGCCGACCCAGATGCTGCTGCGCAGCTCAAGGTGGCAGCTGGAACAGGTGGCCCGCACGCCAGCGCCCTTCGGGTGCGACCAAGGTCAGCTCGCCCAGGACCTGGCGTCAGGCACGTTGACCCATCCGGGAGCGCAGCTGCCTGCAGCGGAACTGGCCGCGCTGCTGCTGCTCGATGCGCGCGACGAGCACGACACCGTCGCCTGGGTGACCGGCACCCCTGGCACAGGTGAGAAGCCGGATCTGGACGGTGCTCAGCGGCTTTACCCAATGCAGGAGGAGGAGCTGCTGCGGGTCGCTGCGGGCGACGAGCCCTTGCCCTCCTTGGACCGGATACTCGAGAAGGTGGGTGACATCGTGGACGGGGTTTCGTCCGACGAGCACTCGTCGGACGACGGCCTGATCGACGGCGCCGAGAACCTCGAAGACAAGCCGCTCGACGACGAGTTGCTACCCAGCGAGGACGACGAGGACAACGTCGACGGACGTCTGGGTCCGGACAGTGTCGCGCCTGTCGAAGGGCTGGTGGACGGCCTTGTCTCTGCTGCAGCGACTGAGGAAGACGCGGACGAGGATCCGAGGCGCGGACTGCAAGCCGCCTACGACGCGCTGGCTCGCGAGCTCCAGACGGCCCAGGCGGCGATGCGCGTACGGCGGCTGCCTGGCGTTGAGTTGCTGACCGCCTATGCGAGGTTGCACCAGCGCGTCGCTGAGACGATCGGGAGCAGCGCCCTCGACGTCGAGAACGTCACCCTCGATGAGCTGCTTGACCGGCTTGCGCCATCCGACCCCAAGGAAGTGCTGCTGGACCGGCTTGAGCGGTGCGGCACATCCGAGACGCCGATCAGCAACACGCTCCAGGCGGGGTTGACGACGTTGCGGGAGCTGTGCGCAGCGATCCGGACCGACCTGGCCCGCACCGGGCCCGACGGTCAGCCGCTGCGCAACGCGCTCGTCAAGCTGGCTGAACTGCTCGACAGCGACCAGACCCCGTCAGCCGATGCAGTGATGCAGCTGCTGCCGGCGCTGCCGCAGCAGCTCAACGTCGTCGCGTTCGCCGCGTCGCACGGCAAGCTGACGCTGGGCAGCCCGCTGGTCGGCGCGGCGCCGACAGCTGCCACGACCGGCATCGACCGGCAGCCCGCGAATGACAACGTCGCTGCGGACGACGAGACGCCTAGGGATGTCGACGCGGATGACGGGGCCGCACCTGCCGCGGACCCGCCCGCGACGTCGGCAGATTCTGACCCGCAGCCTGGAGAGGACACCGCAGACAACACCGACGTGCCCGACCCGGACGGCGACGACACCGCAGCGGTTGAAGTCATCGACGATCTCGAAGAGGATTCCAGGCCCTCCGGCGGTGCATCCAGCGACGAGGAGCGCGACGACGAGCCGGTTGCGGGCCCGTCGGCCCCGTCCGAAGCGACTGAGGGGCAGGGCGACGAGGATCAGGACGACGTCGAGCCGGACCAGCAGGCGGACGAGGAGCTTGTTGAGCAGCCTGACACAGAGCTGGAGCTGCCCGACCACGACGATGTCGAGGAGCTGCTCGCAGCGACACTGCAGCACGGTGATGTCGCCGCAGCGCACTGGATCGCTGCCGAGTACGACGAGGAGCCCGGCCGGGCCACCGCGTTCAAGCTGCTGGCGCTCGCGCCACACACCCGGCGCGACTCGGGCCCGACGACCAGTGAGCTGACCCAGAGCGCCGCGCGGGTCCCCGACGGGCAGTTGGCTGCGGACGGCCCGACCCGGGCGGTCAGCGTCGCGGCGGTGGTGCGGGCCGGGTTCGCAGCCCCCTGGGCCATGCAGACCTTGCTGGACCGTGCGGTCGACGAGCTCGGCACAACCCCGGCGATTCGCCACCTGCTGGAAGCGGCGCGGGACGCGGCCCGTGCCGGGGTCCGGCTCGGCGCGTCCGTCGCTGGTGACGCCGGCGTCGACATCGACGCGGAGGCGGCCCGGCTCGCACGCCAGGCCGCGCAGCTGCTCGAGGAAGGTCCGGGCCGCACCTCCGGCTACCACGCCGCGACCCGGGTGTGGCAGTTGTGGATCGACCCGGATCACGACGACGGGTGGCTCGCGCGGCTGCTCGTCATCGTCGCCGGTGACAAGCGGCGCCAGCTGCGGCACGTCAAGCAACAGCGGGCCGAGACCGAGACGGATCGTCAGCTCGTCGCGCTCATGAACGAGACCGACAAGCGCGATCGCGGCAACGAGCACCGCGACATCGAGTACCACGGCCGGGACTCGCTGCTGCGGCGCACCAAGACATGTCTGGCCGTCATCGACGACTGGGCCGAGCTGATCGACACAGCTCAGCAGGCCGAAGCGTTCAGCCATGAAGAGCAAGCTGCCGCGACTCTGCACCGCGCGATCAACGAGTACGAACAGGCGGCACTGGACGAGCTCCGCCAGGTCGGTGAGGGCGCCTTGGCGGCCGCCGCGACCGCGCTGGCCTGCACAGCGCTGGCGGACACGCTCAAGGAACTGCGGACCGGTCGAGCGCCGAGCGGACGCGAACCGCAGCCGGCTGCGCTGCTGGTCCGTCCGCTGCTGCGCACCGACGTGACGATTGACCGGTCGAGTCTGCGTCCGGCCGGTCCCGTCCGCTTCGAACAGCTCGCGGTGCTCGCCGCGAGCAGCGGCTGGTACGAAGCGTTCCAGCGGCGCATCTCCCGAGGCGACTACGACGAAGCTGCGCTGATCGTCGAGGTGATGGACCAGGTCGGCGACGACGATGCGCGTCTCGCCGCCGACGAGCTCGATGTTCACGTCATCGACGCGCAGGCCGAAGCGCGCCACCGGTGGCTTGAGGTCCGCGGGCTGGTCGACCGGGCCAAACGCCACGGGCTGCTCGACGCGGACGATGCGCTGCTTTACGACATCACCCTCGACGAGCTAGACCTGACCGGCGCAGCGGATGAGGAACAGGTCCGTACCGACGCGGCCCCGTCCGCTGCTGCCGACGGCGACCCGGCGTCGGTCCGCACCGACGTCGGTGGGGTGCTGCGTCAGCTCGATGAGCTGGACCGGCAGCTGGCGGATGCGACCGCGGCGATGCGTCACCGAGAGCTGGAACGGTTGGCTGCTGCTGCAGCGGACAACCCGTCGGTCGAGCAGCGCCGGGACGAGATTGCCAAGCTGATCGACGAGGCCCGCTTCGCGCAGGCCGACGAGATCCTGATTCAGATCCAGCAGGGCGCCGACATGACCGGCACGGACCAGCCGGCCTGGTTCCGGCCCGAGCTGCTGCGCACCGTCGCCGAACCGGGCGATGCAGACGAGTTGCGTCAGGCGATCGTCGACAAGGGCACGTGCGCCGGACTGAACTTCGCCGAAGTGGAGGATCCGGCGGCGAGCGCCGAGCTGCTGGCGGTGCCCGAACGGGTACTGAAGAGCGCAGCGACCGAGACGACTTCCGCGCTTCGTAGCCTGCTGCTGCGTCTCGGGATGGAGATCCCGGCCACCGCGCTGAGCGCACAGCCGCCGCGAGGCGGACGCCACCGTTTCGTCGGAGTGTCCGACGTGCAGGCGCTCGGCGCACCGATCTACCAGTTCGGCTCCACGATGGACGAGCGGATCCGGGTACTGGTCACCCCCGTCTCGACGCTGATCGACCAGATCGTCGAGTTGATCGAGGAAGACACCGACCCACGGGGCGTGCTGCTGCTGCTGCATGCCGGCACGTTCACCCTGGCGCAACGGCGCGAGCTAGAAGCAAAGCTGCGTGAGGTTTCCCCGTCGGTGCTGCCCTACGACCTGCATCTGCTAGCGGCACGGCTGAGCGTCCCCGACGTCAGCTGGGCGTCCACCGTCGGGCTGGCCGCACCGTTCAGCGGGCTGAACCCGTTCATGTGGAACAAGCCTGGTAACAGCCTGCCGAAGGAAGCGTTCTTCGGCCGGCGCCGCGAACTGAAGGCGCTGCTGGACCCGTTCGGCGGCACGACCGTGTTCGGCGGCCGGCAGCTGGGCAAGACGGCCTTGCTCAAGCAGGCCTCGGAACGCTTCACCCGGCCTGGTGAGCACCGCCGTGCGGTGTTGCGCTCCATCAAGGACACCGGCATCGACAACGATGCGTCCGCGGTGTGGACCGACATCCGCGGGATGCTCGGCGAAGCGCAGATCCCTACCCAACGTTCCGATGAGGCGACCAGCGCTGACACGATCATCGCTGACGTGGCGCAGTGGCTCAACGAGGACGACGACCGGCGGCTCCTGCTGCTACTCGACGAAGCGGACCACTTCCTGAAGGCGGACGGGCCTCACTACAGCCAGCTGGAACGCATCAAGCAGCTGACCGAGGATCAGCGGGTCCGGGTCGTGCTCGCCGGGCTGAACGACGTGACCCGCTTCCAGCGGGACGCGAACCATCCGTTCGTGCACCTCGGGCAGCCGCTGGGTATCGGCGGGCTCGCCCCGGAGGATGCGTTGGCGCTGCTGCGCACCCCGCTGCAGGCGGTCGGGGTCAGCGTCACCGACCACGTGCTGCTCGGCGCTGTGACCTACGCGAACTACCACCCGGCGATCCTGCAACGCTTCGGCTACGAGCTGGTAACCCGGGTCGCCGCTGACCAGCCGCGGGCGGCGCTGCGCGAGCTCGCCGCCGACGACGTCGACAAGGTGTTCGACGACAGCGGGCTGCGTGACTATGTCAGCCAGCTGCTGGGCAACACGTTGCGGCTCGACGCCCGGTACGGCGTGGTGGCCTGCGCCTTGGCGCTGGCCGATCTGGAGGCGGCCCACGACGCGTTGCCCCAGCCACGCAGCCTCTCCGACGTGCAGACGGTGCTCAAGGACAAGGGCGCGCGGCGGCTGTTCGCCGCCGAACACCGTTACGAGGTCGCCGGGCTTCTCGACGAGCTGGCGCTGCTGGGCATCGTGCGTCGCCGCGGCAATGACCGCTACGAGCTGCGTTCGCGCTACATCGCCCGGATGCTCGGGGATGAGCCGACCCTGCAATCGCAGCTGGCAGCGTTCGCAACCGCCAGCGACGGGGCCACCTACGACGCGTCGCGTGACCGGCGGCCGCTTCCCGGTGAGCTGCGCCGGCAGGTCCCCCCGCTCGCCGACCGTGACCTCAACGAAATGCTCACCGGTCCGGCCAGCTCCGTACGCGCCATCGTCGGTGTGGACGCGGCACATCTCGACCACGTCCTCGAGTCGGTACGGGTTGTGGCCGACACCCGATTCGCACAACGCCGGTTCCACAAGTTGGACCTCTCACGCCGCGGCGGCCGGGGCAAACCGCCGCATGCGTCCAAAGACGTGCACCGAGTCGTGCTCAGCGACCTGCAGCGCACCCCGCAGCCCGGCTGTGAACGTGCGATCGCGCAGGCGCAGGTGTGGGAACAGGACCCGTCGCTGCCCGGCAGCGTGGGCGTCGGGCTGGTGCTCGGGCCGACCAACCTCGGACTGCTGCGCCAGCTGGTCGGTGACGACACGAGCCGGCTGCAACTCACGTCGCTGAAGCGGCTGGATCACAACGCGATCCGACTGTGGGCCGACCTGGCCGAGGTCGAACCGTTGGACGAGGCGGAAGCGGTCGCGTTGTGGACCGGCGGCTGGCCGTCGCTGCTGACCCGTGCTGCCGCGACCGTCGCTGAACAGGGCTGCGCGCTGGACGAAGCGGCCGAACAGATCAGCCACCGGCTGCACGAGGACGCGCGTGCTGCGGCCGAGTTCGTGCAGGCCTGCGGGTTCGATCAGTTCGATCATCCGATGCGCACGCTGCTGGACACACTCGGTCAGTACGGGCCGGTCACCGCCGACGAACTGGAACGTGAGACCGCGTCGCGTCTCGCGCCGCACCGGCCGTTGGAGCTGGTTCTTCCGGGTGTGCGGACCGACCGCCGGCTCGCGCAGCTGCTCGGGTTGGTCGATCTACACGACGACCGATTGCAGCTCGAAGCGGTGCTGGCCAGCGCCCGTGCCGCAGCGGGCACCGCGTGAGCGTCTACGACGACGTCGACATGCTGCTGGACGTGCTTTCCAGCTTGCCGCGGCCACCGACTCTCGGGGAGCTGACCGACGCAGTCAACGCGTTCCTCGGCGTGGAACACATCGACACCCGTTTCGTCACCAACCGGATCGCTTCGTCCGGCGACCGGCTACAGCTCGTCGACGGGGTCGTGCGCGCCGAGACGCCGACCGTCGCAGGGCGCAGCTTGGACGAGGCGTGCGCCGCAGGCGGGCTGCGAATCGTCGTGGTCGACTTCGAGACGGTGCCGGTCCATGACGGGTCGGGGCAGCTGCGTCGGGTGCCGCTACAGGCTGGTGCGCTACGGGCTGGGCCGGACACCGCGTGGGTCGCCGGGCATGCGCCGCTGGAACGGCTCGTACGTGTCGAGGCAGGCACACCGACCGGCGTGCGTGGACACCGACTGCTGGAGGCGGCCCGTCAGCCTGACGTGCCCCCGCCCGGCCAGGTCGGTCACGAGCTGGCTGGGTTGCTCGACGGGGCGGACGTCGTCGTCGCACACAACGCAGCTGAGGTCGACCTTCCAGTCCTCGAGGAGCTGCTCGCTTTGGCGGACGAGACGCTCGCCCCGTCGGTCGGGGTGGACAGCCTGTACCTGGCGCATGCGCTGCTGCCGGACCGTTCCCGCATCGTGCGTAATGGTCAGGAGTATCCGGCGCACGCTCTGCAGAGCGTCGCGTGGCGGCTCGGCATCGAGCGGGATCAGACGCACACGGCACTCGACGACTGCCGGCTGCTGCTCGATGTCCTCGAGCAGCTCGCCGCACGGTTCGTGGCCCGGCCCGAGACAGATCAGGCCGTGTGGGCGGCGCTGACCCGAAGCTCACCGGCGTGGCGCACGCTGCTGGCTTTGGCGTCACGGGACGAGCTGGCGGTCCCGACTGACGCGGCGACGGCCCGTAGCCACCTGGAGACGATGCTGGCGTCGCTACCGGCCCGCCGCGCTTCCGGGAGCCGAAACACGGACGACCCCGGTACCGACCAGGCAGCTGGCGACCCTCTCGAAGCTCGCGCCCCTCACGACAGGAGGTCGTCGGACGACGAAGTGACAAGGTCACCGGCAGACGGGCCGCATCCGATAGTGGTTGATGCGTCGTGGCGCGGCAGCGACGGGCGGGTCGACCCGCTGCGTCTCGCGCAACGGCTGGCCGCACGCCGCGGAGGGATCGCCAGGCACCGTCCGGCGCAGCAGCAGGCCGCGGCGCATGTCGCCACCGCGATCGACCGTCGAACCGACATGCTGATCGAAGCGCCGACCGGGTCGGGCAAGTCGCTGGTGCTGCTGGCAGCAGCGCTCGACTGGGTGTCCGCGGACACCTCGCGTCGCGCGGTCATCTCCACGTTCACCCGCGCGTTGCAGGGTCAGCTGATCGCTGACCTCGAGCTGCTGCTCGACCCGGAAGGCGACACGGCCAGCGTCGTGGCCCAGATCGATGTGGTGAAAGGTGCAATGAACCGGCTCTCGTTGCGGGCGCTGGTCAACACCGCTGCCGGATTGTCGACCGACCGGCCCGAACGTCACGGCATGACCCGCGCTCGCGCCGCGGATGTCCGGTTTGTCGAGCTCGTCGCCTACCTGCTGGCCCGGCTCGCCGGCCTGGACGCACATGCCCGGCTCGCTGCACGCCACACCGCCTACTCGGTCGATGCGGCCGACCTGCCGGGTGTCTTCGAACGGTGGGGGGAGGGCCGGCTCGCTGGCCAGCTGGCCCACCTGTCGCAGGCCCGCAACGGCGACTACCCAGCCGGCAGCGGCCAGCCTCTGGCGCACGCGACCCGTCGAGTCGCAGAAGCGCTGGCGGCCAGCCGGATAGTGGTGTCCAACCATGCGATGCTCTGCTCGTCGACCGCGGCGTTGGCCGAACTGGCCGACAGCAGCGAACTGTTGCTGCTCGCGGACGAAGCGCATGAGCTCGAAGCCGCAGCGACCTCGACGTTGACCGCGACGGTGTCCACCCCGGAGCTCGAAGAGCTCGCCGGCCAGCTGGAGGTATTCGCCAGTCAGCTCGAGGCGACCTACCCGGCGGAGCTGCGTGAGCAGGCGCAGACCGAGCTGGACCAGGCTGATGTGGCCCGTGCCGCCCGCGCTGCCGGCGAAGGTGGCGAGCTGCCGCAACTCTCCGACGCGGCGCAGGCGTATCAGCCGGTGCGTGCCGCCCGTTCGTTGCACGACCAGCTCGCCACACAGCAGTTGGCGCTCACGCTCGGTGAGGTGCTGGGGGTCCGGCCCGGATCCGATCCACGTGACCGTGACGACCGGGCCGGCGTGATCGCCGACCGTGACCTCGACCTGGGACAGCTCGACAATGCGCACCGCATCGACGTCGCGTTCGCCCGGCTGACGGGCACGGTCGCTGCAGCACTCGCCGGGGTGCATCCGGCGCTAGCCCGGCTGAATGACGACCGGCGTGAGCGCCACGCGTCGCTTCCGGTGCAGCTGGCCGACATGTTCCGGAACCTGTCCACGATCAGCGCCGACCTGCGGCAGCTAACCGACCATCTACGCGGTCACGACGACCCCGACCCGGACCCTGCACTGATCGCGGACGCGGCGGCGACTGCTGACACTCTGCTTGATGAACGCGACCCCGACCCCACCTTCCCGGAGCAGGGCGCTGCGGACGCCGCATCCGGCGACGGCACGGCGGCAGCCCCGGCAGAGGCTGACGACGTCGAGCTGGAAGACCGGCTGGTGTGGGCGAGGGAGCTGCCGCTAACCGGCCACGCGCTGACCCGGTTCATCGACGAACGGATGCAGCTGCGCTACTGGCCGGTGGAGGTCGCCTCCACCCCGGTCGAGGTCGCGACCGACCGGCGATTCCGCCGGTTCCGGGCCGCGTTCACCGTTTCGGTGTTTGTGTCCGGCACTTTGCAGGTTCCGGCGGCAGACGACCGGTGGGCCTACACCCGCCGGCAGCTGGGTCTCGACACCTCGGTGCCAGGACACGTGATCGACACCGACTTCGATCCGGCCCGCCAAGCTCGTCTCGTCGCGTTCGCTGACGCACCCACGTGGGGGGAACAGCATCAGGCGGCGGTCGCGACGATCGCCCATCAGCTGCGCCGCTATCTCGACGAGGTCGTCGACGACCACGGCCGGTTCGGCGCCATGGTGCTGACCACGTCCCGTGCCGATGCACTCACGATCGCGGAGCAGACTGCTGCGCTCGCGACCGACACGTCACGTGCGGCTCTGCACGCCGCCGCGATTGATGGCAACCCGCAGGCTTTGGCGGCGTTCTCCGAACATGGCGGGGCGCTGATCGGGACCCGAGGCCTGTGGCAAGGGGTTGACGTTCCGGCCGACCGGCTCCGGCTGGTGTGGATCAACAAGCTGCCGTTCGCGCCGTTCGGCGATCCGGTCACCGCCACGAGGTTACGTCGTGCGGAGCAGCGTGCCGCAGCCGCCGGATCGACCGACCCGACCTTGGACGCGCGTGACGAGCTGTATTTCCCACCCGCGGTGATGGCGCTCCGTCAGGCGGCCGGCCGGCTGCTGCGTTCCGCCGAACACCGCGGCGTCATCGTCATCTCCGACCCGAAGCTCGGCGGTGACACCGCGCTGGCCCGCCGCTACCGGCGGCTGTTCCTCGGCGCGCTGCCCGGGTATGCGACCGACGACGGTGAAGGCCCCGGATCCGGCAACGTCACCACCAGCGAGGACGGCTGGGCCCGGATCTGGCAGTTCCTCGCGACCGCCGGCGAAGACGCAGAGTCCAGCCCGCCGGCGATTAGCTCGGCACGGGCCGACCAACTGTGCCAACCGGAAGCGCTGCGCGAACAGGCACTGCTGCCGCACACCCGCCGGATCCGTGACGCCGCCTACAACGACGACGCGCAAGCGGCTGCGGAACTGGCCCGAGACGACGGTCTGGCCCGGTTCGAAGAGCGCTGCCGGGAGGTCGCGGGCGCGCTGCGCCTCTCGGACGGGCCGCTGGATGAGCTTCGTGACGCGCAAGGTGACGGGATCTGTGCCGTCGCGCAGGGCCGTGATCTGCTGGCGCTGCTGCCGACCGGGTATGGCAAGAGTTTCCTGTTTCAGCTGCCGGGCCTGGTCCTTCCCGGCGTAACGCTGGTGGTCTCCCCGTTGGTGAGCTTGATGACTGACCAGGCGACCCGGCTCAACCGCACCGCTGGCGGTGCGGTGCGGGCGTTGACCGGCCCAATGCGCGAGTCGAACTCCCGGGCCGGCAAGGCGCAGGTGCACGAGCAGTTGCTCGGCGTGCACGATCACGGCATCAAGCTGGTGTACCTCGCGCCGGAACGGCTCGCGTCCACCCGGTTCCAGCAGCTGGTCCGTCGCGGAGTCGAAGCCGGCACGGTCAGGCGCATCGCGTTCGACGAGGCGCACACGCTGGCTGACTGGGGTGACACATTCCGCACCGAGATGCGCCGCTGCGAGGTGTTCATCCGCCAGCTCCGCACGCGGATGCCGGGACGGTTGCAGCTGACGGCGCTGACCGCCACCGCGACCCGCACGGTCCGGCGTCATCTGGACCGCGCCCTGTTCGACGCCGAGCACGCCCCTGTGATCGTGGCGGAGAACCCGATCCGCCACGACATCGCCGTGTACAAACGGCTGCTGTCCGCCCCACGTCGCGACGCGCAGCAGGTCGCTGCGGTGCTGACTCAGCAACTGCTGGCGGTCGTGGACGGCCACGCGATCGTGTACGCGACCACAATCGCGGAGGTCGAGGAGCTACACGCCTACCTGCGAGCCCATCTGGGCCGTCGTCGGCGGGTGTTGATGTACCACGGCCGGATGCCCGAACTCGAAAAGAAGTCGGTCTCGGAGTTCTTCCAGGCAGCACCTCGACGTGACGATCCCGAGTTCGAACCGATGGTGGTCGTGGCGACCAAAGCATTCGGGCTCGGTATCGACCGTGAGGATGTCCGTCTTGTGGTGCTGGCGTCTCCGCCCGGTGACCTCTCGGAGGTGTACCAGGCGTTGGGTCGGGCCGGCCGCGGCCAAGCCGCCGACGCTGCTGCCGACGTGAGCGAGCATTCGGTCGGCGTGGCGTTGCTCTCAGCACGGTCCTACAACACGTTGCAGTTCTTCAACCGGCACGAGCCGGACCATGAGCGGCTCGTCAACCAGGTGCTGTCGAGGCTGCGGTCGGCGGGCTCGCCGCTGGACACGGCCGCGTTTGCAGAGCAGCTACTGACGGACCGGCTCGAGGCGGGCCACCTCGCTGCGAGAGCGGTGAACACCGACAGCCGTCGCGCACGTGCGGTGGAGTCCTACCAGGCGCTAGCTGTGCGGGCGTTCGCGGCGCTGGTCGACGCGGGCGTGCTCGAGGACCGGGGCAACGCTCCGGCCGAGGTCACCATCACCGCCGGTGAACAGCTGGAGCGTCACACCGGTTCCGACGCGATCACTGACCTCGAGGATGCGGCGGCGCTCGCTGCGGCGGTCGTCGGCCAGCTTGACCCGGACGAGCAGCGTCGCGGCATCGACCTGGAGGTGCTTCACGCCCGCCTCGAACACCACGAGGTGATGGCCGCACAACGCATCGAGGGGATCGCGCAGCTTTGGTTCGAACTGCTGCAGCTGCAGACCTCTGGCTGGTTGGACGTCAAGGAGATCTCGGCGTCCAACACCCGCCGTCAGCTGCTGCACTTCACGGCGACAGGCCGGGCTGCGACCGTGGACTTGGTCGCCGAGCTGGCGCGTGGCGCGCGGCAACGGGCCGAGGACCTAGTCACGTTGAAGGACTGGTTCGCTGACGACCGCCGCTGCGCCAACGCCGGGCTCGCTGACTACTTCGACTACGCCGACTACGACCGTGGCGCCTGCGAACATCGGCTGACCCGCTGCTCGGTGTGTTTCACCGTGCCGCCCAACGATGCAGTGCCGTGGCCGCACCCGCTGCAGGTGCTGAACACCTCGGAGACACAGCTGCAACAGGCGTCCGCGGCGGTGCGTCGGGCGCTTCGTTCACGTACCGGCGCGCAGGTCCTGTCCCTGCTCACCGACGCGGGGATGCCGCTCGGTGTCCCGAAGCTGCTCGCCGCGCTGAACGGTCATGCCCGCACCGAGTACAACCAGCGGGTGCCGTCGCAGGCGAAGCGTGCGGCCGCGTTCGGGTCGATGCCGAGCTTGAAGCAGCCCGAGCTCGAGCAGGTGGTTGCATCGCTGGTCGGTGAGGGCCGGCTACTGCCGATGCGTTGGGACGGACGGCAAGCCGCGGTGGTCGACCCGGCGGACGCGAACATGTACGGCGCGGCGCCCGACGAGCCGGCCACGTTGGCCGGCGGCGGGGAGATGTCCGGTGGATGAGTTGAGCGCCAGGCTGCTCGCCGCTGCGGATGGCGACGGCTGGGCACGTAGCTGGTGGCGGACTTACGTGCTGACCGAGGCTGCCCGGCGTGACGTGCCGCTGCACATCGGGGTGCTGGTCACCGACCTGCTTGCCGACGGGGACTTGGACGATTCGTGGGTGACCACGCTGACCCATAGGTCATCGGTCCGGCAACTGCCTGCACCTGGAGAGCTGTGTGCGGTCAAGACCCGGACCGACATGGACGAGTTGTACGGGCAGGTACTGGCCACCCATCTGCAGCCGGCTCGGCTCGAGGCGGACGGGTCGCTGCCGGATGATCTGTCGCGACGGCGGGTGCTGGTCGATGTCGCGGACGGGATGCGCGGCTTCGAGCTGGACGACACGGAACGGGCCAAACTGGCCCGCATCCGGGACAAGGAAGTGTGGCTGGATCGGGACGGGCACCTGCAGCTTGAGCTCGCGGTCGCGGACGAACGTGACGATGCGACCCGGTACGCGCAGTGGCTGGCGGACGACAGTCGTCGGCGGCTGCGACGCGGACTGCCGGACCGGGCGGAGACGCTGCGTCGGTTGCTGCATGATCTGGTGGAGGCGGCGGGCAGCTATGAGGCATCGGTCGCGCGGGTCGGCGCGTACCTGTGCGGCCGGGAACAGGTCGAGGCGTGGTTGGACGGCCCGATCGGACAGGGCCGGCTGCGTGACGAGTTCGCTCGGCTCGCGGACGAGCTGACCCGGCTGTACCCACAGCTGGACACGCCCCTGTCTTCGGCGCGTCGTGCCGCGGCGGCACTGCTCGACGAGCAGCTGGACCGGCTCGACCCGGTGGACCGCGCCCGGCTGACGGTCGGTCCGCCGCGGCTTCGGACGTTGTTCGCGTTGTGCGAGACGGTGCAGCAGCGGCTGCCGATGCTGGGACCGCCACTGCTGGAGGTCGATGGACGTCACGTGCTGGTCACGCCGGACGACAAGTTCGGCATCGCCGGGGTGTGGGATGTCCAGGAGCTGACCGCCGACCGGGCGGAGACGCTTCGCGACGAGGCACGTGCCGAGCTCGATGCGGCGTTCGCAGCGGCGCAACGCCGTGACGTGCAGGCCCGGCGGGTGCCGTTTCAAGTGGCGGTGTCACGACCGTCGCTGGCGCGCCAAGCGCTGGTGCTGCCGACGAACGTGCTGGAGCAGGTGCCAGACGGTGCGCCGGTCCGGGTCCGGCTGTCGTGTGCGGGCACGGGCCGGTACGCGCATCAGCAGGTGGTCGTCACCTCGGAAGCGGTGCCGGATGCGGGCGGGTCGGTCCCAATGGCATGGCCGGCGCTCATGACACCGAACACCGTTCTGGACGGGCTGGTGTCTGACCGGGGCCGAAGGATCGAGTTGACTGTCCGAGCAACCGGCTGACCAACAGCGGTGAGCAGCGGTGCCCGGTGTCTCACGTGGAGGTGAGCTCGACCGACATGCCGGCGGGGTGCTCGAGGTCGCGGATCGCTCGGCGCGGCCGCCACTCCTCTGCTCGGCGCCGTGCAGCCGAGCCGGCGTGCCTTGGGTACTCCAAGCGCCCCGGCTTGCCTTCGATCCGCCACGATCACCGCGGTTGGGGGACAACCAGCTCTGGGCTGACATCCGGTGACGTACGGCCCCTGACACCTGGTGACGCTTCGCCACTGACATCCACCGACGATGCACACGTGATGATGGCCGCCCGTAGCTAGGCGCGAATCGTGCATCAATCGTCGGCCCCAGGCAACGCCAGGGGCCGACGCTCCATTTTCCCAACAATGCCGACCCGTAGGGCCGGGCTGCCGACGATTGCGCTCGGGAGAAATCTACAGCTAGCGCACTCACAGGTGCCCCAAGCTGAAGCACGCATCGTCCCGGCTAGATCGCCTGGGAGCGATTCGCAAGTAGCATGACGTCTGGGGCATCCAGTACTGAGTCATGCGGCGCCAAGCCAAGGGGCAATCGTGCGCTTACTGGAACAACACATTCCGTCAGTAGGGGCGATCTCGGTTCCGCTTCACCAGGAGAGTGAGGAGCTTTACCGAGACTTAGACAAGGCTGGCGAGATCCGCCGACTACGGCGTCTGGAGCAACTTGGCTTGGTGGCAGAAGCCTGGCATGGAGCGCGCCACACGCGCTGGGAAGCAACCCTCCTCAATCTCGATCTCATCGAACGCTCCAAAGCTCTTCCTAGGGTCAAGGTCGGTGCGCGAGTCCGCCTACCCAACGGGCTCATTTTTTCGTCGGGCACCGAATTGATGAAAGTCTGGGCGCTTATCCTGAATATCGGCCATCTTCGATGGACCTTTGAGGCGGAGGCAGAACTTCTTCACGCCCTGGCCCAACACCGCCACATCGAAGCCCTGCTAGGGGCGCTTCCGCACGATGTTGATGTAGACGCGTGGGCAAGACGCATCGTTGACGGTCAGGACCGGTATCGGTTCTACCAAGTTCTTGGGTACTACCGCATGTCATACAAGCTTACTCCGGGAGCATCCTTAGATGCATGGTTCGCTGCCCTCGGCGCCTATATCGGTCTCGGAGTGCAGTCTGAACAGCTTGTCAAGCTCCGATACGTATTCAAGCGCGCGCGGCGGCTGGCATACTTGTCTCTTGACGCTGAGTTCACGCCATCCGTGCAGCGCATCAACTACGCTGAGCTAGCCACGAATACGATGGTGCTCGACCGGTTACTCTGGCGAAGGGGCGTCACATCGGCAGCAAGCGATGAATTCGATGGTCTTGAAAGGTACCTATCGGAGCGGGTCTACTCTGGACTAGAGACGCTGGAGCGACTTTCTAGCCGGCGGGGAGACTTGCGCCGCAGAATCGAACACATTCTCGACGTAGGTGGCGCTAAGGCGGCGGTCGAGACCCTCGCCGCGGGGGAACTTCAAGCGGCAACTGCTGATCGGCGGTACACAGCCGTTGTGAGGGTGATCCTAGAGAAGCCGTTTGTTCCGGTCCGATCGGGAGAGCCATCGGTGCGGTCCAGCGAAGTGGCGCTCCGCGTCAATTCTTGGTTGGATCGCCGTAGTCTCAGTGTCGATTTTGAAGTCCGAGAACTACCTGACGGGGACCGTTTCATTCTTCAGGGTAATGCGCCCCCTGGCCAGCCCTACAGTCGCGCGGCTGCGCTTGTGGCAGCAATGCTCGGCATCGAGTTGCTCCGTGAGCGAGTTGTTGGGCAATACGCGGGATCCAGCATTGAGATGTTACGGCTGGTCCACGACCACTTCTTCAGCGAAGCATGCGAAGCGGTGGCTTTGTCGGCGGCGTCGCTCATTTTTCCTGATGGGAGGTGGGAAGCTAGGAGCCGACTCGGCATGCAGAGTGCAAACTTGCTCGCGAAGGCGGGCGACCTAACTGGGTCGATCGCCAGCCAAGACGTGTCACGCCTCTCGGGACCCGAAGCGGCGGAGATCACGGCGCTTGCCCATGCCACACGGGGATTGCAGGGTGCAGGGCCTGCGATCGCCCTATTGACTCCGTTGGTTGCCGTGGGAGATGACGGTCAGGATCTGTTGGAACTCGATGGGTTCGCGATTTGTTACGACCTCCAGCGCGACGCCCTGACCCTGACAGTCGTGGAGGCGAAGCGGCGGCAACGCCGCAGCCGATCCAGCGCAGTCCGTGCCCTTGGCGCCAAGCTTTCGAATGCGATGTTGCCGCCAGCCACCTTCCGTGGTCGACTGGTCAGCGCCGAGAAGGGCCGGATTGGAATGGCATGGCGACATATTCGCATCCCCGCCCATCTACCGCGAGGCAGCGCTAGAACTGGAAGCTGAACCTCCCGCCATCCCATAGTCGCTAGTAACTTGGCGGACCCAAGGAGAGACCGGCTAACCCCTCGCGGGGCTGGCGTGGATCAGGACCGGAGTCGGGGCGCGGAGCCTCTACGAGTCGTTCAAGGTCGCCGCCGCCTGACGACTCGACCTTGCCGTTGCGGCAGGCAGGGCCGGCGTGTCGGCCTTCCCGTATAGGGCGCCTCACTAGCGGCCCGGTAGTTCCTCGCTCCGCGGCAGCGCGGTCTGTGCGCCCGGGCGGGTGATCGCCTTGCCGGCCACGACCATGCCGAAGCGGGCGGCTGACTCGAGGTCTGCGCCGTCGATGAGGGCGTCGACCAAGCCGGCGCAGAAGGCGTCGCCTGCGCCGGTCGTGTCGACCACGTCGATGGCGGGCGCCTTGAGGTGCGTCACCGCACTGGGCGTGACGCAGAGCACGCCCTGCCCTCCGAGCGTCACCGTGACCGCCGGCAGACCGAGCGTCCGGGCAACGTCGGCGATTTCGTCGATGTCGTCGAGGTCGGCGTCCACACCGCCGAGTTGAGCCAGTTCGGTTCGATTGGGCACGAGCACGTCCACGCGCTGTAACAGACTGGCCGGTAGTGCTCGCGCAGGGGCGGGGTTGAGGACGAGCACGCCGCCGGCCAGGCTCGCGGCTGCCTCCACCGCGGCGATCGGCACCTCGAGCTGGCACAGCACCACGCCGGCGTCCGCGACGCCGCCCGCCTCGACGTCCTCGGGGCCGACCCGGCTGTTGGCACCAGGCGACACGGCGATCTGGTTCTCGCCGTCGTCGGCGACGGTGATGACCGCGATGCCCGTCGGTGCGTCGGTTTCGCGCAGCCCCGAGCTGTCGACGCCCTCCCCGGTGAGGTGCCGACGCAGGCGTTGCCCGAAGTCGTCACGACCGACGCACCCGATCAGCGCCACCTCGCGACCGAGGCGAGCAAGCCCTACGGCCTGGTTCGCGCCCTTGCCGCCGGGAAGCTGCCGGTGGTCGCCGCCCAGCACGGTCTCCCCGGGGGCGGGTAGGTGGGGCACGTGCACCACGACGTCCATGTTCACGCTGCCCACGACCGCGACTCGGCCCTTCATATGGCCCGCTCCTTGACACCCGGAATGTTATAAATATATTTAGCACATATTACAGGAGGTGCGGCATGGCGGAGAAGGGGATGCGGCAGTCCGAGCACGCCTATGCGGTGCTCAAGCGGGCGATCCTGACCCTGGATCTGCCCCCGGGCGAGCCGCTCAGCGACTCGGTACTCGTCGAGCGCTACGGCGTCGGGCGCACACCATTGCGTGAGGCCCTCCAGCGGCTGGTCGCCGAGGAGCTCGTCGTCGCCCACGGGCGACGGGGGATGGTGGTCTCGTCCTTCGGCGCGGGTGACATCCAGGCGCTGTTCGAGCTGCGGGTGCAACTCGACGGGTTCGCGGCAGGCCTGGCAGCGCAGCGCGCCACCGAGGAGGACATCGCCCGCCTCGACGCCATCTGTGAGGGGCGCGAGCCGGGCTCGGACGACCCCGTGCTGTTCGACGAGCTGCTGCACGACGCAATCGCCCGCGCCAGCCACAACCAGTACCTGATGACCACCTTGAGGCGTCTCTACGACCTCTCGGTCCGGATGTTGAACCTGCTGCAGTTCGAACGCGAGCCGCTGGAGCAGATGCACCGGGAGCACGAAGCGGTGGTCGACGCGATCAAGGCCCGCGATCCCAAACGTGCCTCGGCTTCGGCCCGGCGCCACGTCATGGCCCGCAACTGGTTCCCGACGCTCGCCGTCGAGGACGACGACCTGGGCTGACGGCCAGAAGGCCGTGTCAACAAGGAGTTTCGAGTGACGAAGTCTGCCCTGTTCGAGAAGGTGTACGGATCGATCGCCGCGGCCAACATCGGCTCGGCGATGGGCGCCGCGGTCGAGTGGGTGAGCGTCCCCGGCGGCGGGTGGCAAGCGATCGAGGACACGTTCGGCTGGGTCGACGGCTTCCTGCCCTGGGTGCAGCAGGAGCGCGACGTGCGCTACTGGAACAACAGCCCGCGGCTGCGCTACCAGCACATGGACATGCCGCCGGGAATGACCGAGGACGGCGCCGAGGTCCGCTACCTGTTGACGCTGGCCATGCTCGAGAAGCGGGGGCGTGTCACCGTCGAGGACGTGGCCGAGGTCTTCGCCCGCGACATCGTGCGAGACGACATCGGCAGGCTCGTCAACCCGCACATCAAGATCCACCTCGACCGCCTGCGGGCCGGCGATGAGCAGACCCGTATCCCGCCCCGACTGCTGGGCGCGCTGACGCCCTGGCCGGGTCTGGTCGACGCCGCGCACATGATCGGTCCGGTCGGGATCATCAACGCCGGTGACGCCTATCAGGCCGCGTTGGACGCCGGAGACGTGGCGCTCCTGCTGCAGCCCGCCGCCAGCGGTGGGGTCGAAGCCTGCAAGCTCGTGGCCGCCGCCACGGCAGAAGCGTTCTCGCCGACTGCCAGTGTCGACTCGATCATCGGTGCCGCACTCGACAACGTCTCGGTCACCACCCGCGAGATCGTCGAGGAGACCCTCGAGATCGCGCGGAAGCACCCCGACATTCGAGACATCCGGGAGCCGATCCGTCAGCACTTCGCCCCGACGTACCCGTACGCCGACGCGGTCGAGACCGCGGCGGAGGCGCTCGCGTTGCTGTGGATCAGCCAGGGTGACGTCCGGGAAGCCATCGTGGGCGCGACCAACCTCGGCCGCGACACGGACTGCATCGCCGGCTGCCTCGGCCAGATCGTCGGCGCGTACGGCGGCATCGGAAACGTTCCGAGCGACTGGACCGAAACCGTCCAGGCCGCCCTCGACGCCAACGACTACACGCTGCAGTCCACGCCGATGGCCGAGCTCGCCGAGCAGGTGACGGCGGTCCTGGAGGAGCACATCGATGCGCTCGCCGGGCGCGTCGACGCGCTCCAGCAGCTTCGCAACACGGTGGGTAGCTGACCCACCGACTCCACCATCCAAGGGAGAGGAACGAACGTGATCGTGCATGGGAATCGGCGCCGGTGGCGTCTGCCGGCAGCACTTGTCCTGGCCTTGAGCCTGGGCCTGGCCGCCTGTGGCGGCGGCTCGGAGCCGAACACGAATGCGGCCACCGGCGACGAGCAGCCGGCCGGTGAGACGCAGACCTGGCGGCTGGCGCACTGCTGCGCCGACGGGAGTCACTTCGACGTCGGCGCCGAGCGGTTCGCCGAGCTTCTCGCCGAATACTCCGGTGGGGCCATCGAGGTGGAGGTCTTCCCCGACGGCCAGCTCGGGCAGGAGACCGAAGTCATCCAGAGCGTGCAGCGTGGCACGATCGAGCTGACCTTCATCGGCCACGATCCGTTGGCACAGTTCACGGAAACCACCACGCTGCTGAGCCTGCCGTACGTCTTCGAGGACCACGGCCACGCCTTCGAGCTGCTGGAAGGCGAGCTGGGCGAGCACCTGGAGCAGGAACTGTCCGCGTCGTCGCTGCACGTCCTCGGCTGGGGACACAACGGCGCGCGCGTCTACACCAACAACGAGCGTCCGATCGAGGAGCCCGGCGACCTGCAGGGCCTGCGTATCCGGAGCCCCGAGAACCCGGTCAACCTGGCCATCACCGACACGCTCGGTGGCGCCGGTGTGGCGATGCCGTATGGCGACGTCTACTCGGCCCTGCAGCAGGGGACGATCGACGGGCAGGAGAACGCCGTCGTCAACATCGCGCCCGCCAACCTGCAGGAAGTCCAGGACTACATGTCCATGACCCACCACCTGCTGTCGTTCACGGTGCTGCTCGTCAACGAGGACCTGCTCGCCGGACTGGATGACGACCTGCGAGACGCCGTCGAACGGGCCGCCGCCGACGCGATGGTCGAGCAGCGCAGCCACTCCGAGCAGGTCACCGACGAGCTGATCACTCAGATGGAGGAAGCGGGCGTCGAGGTCAACTGGCCCGACCTGGACTCGTTCCGTGAGGCGACCAGGCCTATCCACGACCGCTACATCGGCGAAGCCTTCGACCAGGCCCTCTACGACCTCGTCACGCGCTGATCGGCCAGGCCACCGCCGCCGGGAGGGAAGTGATATGCACGTCCTCCACATCGTCAACGATGCGCTGGCGGCGGTGGTCCGCTTCATCACAGGCGTCTTCACCGCGCTGCTGGTCGTCATCGTCACGAGCAACGTCTTCGCGAGGTACGTCCTGCGGATGGGACTGCCGTGGGTGGAGGAGCTCAGCCGCATCCTGTTCGTCTGGGTCGTGTTCCTCGGCGCCTGTGTGGCGCTGCAGGAACGCGGCCACCTGGCCATCACCTTCGTGGTCGACCGGCTCCCCCCGCGCGGCCGCAAGCTCCTCGTCTGGGTCACCAACGCGCTGACCGCGGCGTTCCTGGTCGCGATCGCGCTGGCCGGCTGGCAGCTGGTGACCTCCACCCTCGACTTCGGCACGCGCACCCCGGCCATGCGGGTGTCGCTGGCCTGGGGGTTCGCGTCCGTGCCGGTCGCCGCCGCGATCATGCTCTTCACCCTCGTCACCCAGACGCTGGACGGCAGTGACGAGCAACCACGCGGCCATGAGCCATCGGAGCAGGTGACGTGAAGGTTGCCGCCAACCGGATCGGGAGGTCACGCCCATGAGCGGGATCGTCCTCATCGTCCTGCTGGTCCTGCTCCTCGTCGGCCGGACACGCATCGCCTTCGCCGTGGGACTGGCCACATGGGCCTACGTGCTGCTGTTCATGCCGGCCGTCGATTCGGTGACGATCGTGCAGCGCATGTACGCCGGCGCCGACTCGTTCGCGCTGACGGCGATCCCCTTCTTCGTCCTCGTCGGCGAGCTGATGAGTCGCGGCGGGATCTCCGAGCGACTGGTCCACTTCGCGCGAACCCTCGTCGGCCACCTCACGGGCGGCATGGGCGTCGTCCAGCTCGTGGCGAGCATGATCTTCGCCAGCTTCTCGGGCTCAGCGGTTGCCAACGCCGCCGGCACGGGAGCGATCACGATCCCCGCCATGGTGCGCGCCAACTACCCGCGGGGCCTGGCCGCCGCCGTGGAGTCGTCGTCGTCCAGCCTGGGCGCGATCATCCCGCCCAGCATCCCGATGATCGTCCTGGGCACGATCTCCGGCATCTCCATCGGCGGCCTGTTCGTCGCCGGCTACGTGCCTGCCGCGCTGCTCGCTATCGCACTGGTCATCGGCGTGCGCCGCGCGGCGATCCGGCACGACGTGCCCGTGGACCCTCGCGCCGACCTGCCGACGATCGGGCGTGCCGCCTGGTCGGCGGCCCCGGCACTGGCCACGCCCGTGCTGATCATGGGCGGCATCATCGGCGGCGTCATGACTCCCACCGAGGCCGGCGCCGTGGGCGCGTTCTACACCCTGCTCGTCGGGCTGTTCGGCTACCGCGAACTGCGACTGGCCGACCTCCCGGCCGCCATGGTCAACACCGCCAAGACCACCGGTGTCGTCATGCTCGTGATGACGACCGCCTCGGCGTTCAGCTGGGTCCTCGCCTTCGAGGGCATCCCGCGCCGGGTCGCCGCCGCCGTGCTCTCGCAGGTCAGCCACCCGGCCCTGATCATGCTCCTGCTGGTCGTGCTGCTGCTGATCGCGGGCACGTTCATCGACACCATCTCGGCACTGATCGTGCTCACGCCGGTGTTCCTGCCGGTCGCGGTGGCGGCCGGCGTCGATCCGATGGCCGCCGGCGTCGTCATCGTCCTGGCCCTCACCCTGGGTGTCTGCACGCCACCGGTGGGCGTGGTGCTGTTCGTGACCTCCAGCATCGCGCAGACCACCATCGAGGACACCTCCCGCGCCATCGTGCCCCTGATCGGGCTGCTCGTCGCCGTAACCATGCTCCTGGCGATCTTCCCGAACACGCTCGTCTGGCTTCCCCGACTGCTCGGCTTCTAGGAGGCACTCCCATGCACCAGACCCCTCGTCGTATCGTCGTCGGCGGTGACCACGCCGGCTTTCCGCTGAAGGGTCCCATCGTCGCCAGGCTGCGCGAGTGGGGGCACGACGTCACCGACGTCGGCACCCACAGCGACGAGCCCGTCGACTTCCCCGACATCGCTGACCAGGTCTGCCAGCAGGTCCGCGCCGGTGAGGCCGACCGCGGCATCATGGTCTGCGGCACCGGGGTAGGGGCGTCGATCGCGGCCAACAAGTACCCGGGTATCCGCGCGGCGCTGTGTCATGACAGCTACTCGGCGCACCAAGCCGTCGAACACGACGATGTGAACGTCCTGTGCCTCGGCGGCCAGATCATCGGTGATCGCCTCGCCTTCGAGCTGTTGGCGGCGTTCCTCGGCGCCGAGCACAGCGACGAGCCGCACTTCCGCCGGCGGGTCGCCAAACTCGCCGACCTGGAACGTCGCTTCGCCGGCTCGGACGGCTGAGCCGCCGAGGTGGGCCGACCGGTCACCTCCGTCTCGTCGTGGCGGTCGCCCTGCGCTCGGGACGCCCGGTGATCTCTGCGGTTGGGCGGGGGCAGGTCGCTCGTCGCGCGCATCGGTTGGTTTCCATCGTGTCGATGACCACGGTGCGGATGATGGCGGGATGGCCGTCTTCCCGGCGACCGCCCGGTCGGACCGGCCGACTACGTCCGCCACGAGGGCGAGCGACCGATCTCGCTGATCAGGCGGCTGGCGAACCCGATCCCCGCCGACCTCTACGAGGCTCTCAAGGTCGCTGCCGCCTGACTGCCTCCCGTGCGCGTCCCTCCCAGAGGCTCATGGCGGGGTCAGGAACGGGCAGCGGGGTCCGGCTGCGCCGGCCAGTCGGCGGTCGAGCGTCGCCAGGGGAGCACCGAGTCGCTCGGCCAGCGCCACATACCAGCCGTCGTACGCGGTCACGTTGCCACGCAGCTCCCACACGCGCTCGGCGACGGGCTCGTAAGGGAAGAGGTCCACGCGGAGGTCGATGAGATCCGCGTGCGCAAGGGCGGCGACATCGGGGGAGATGTCACCCGCGAGCGAGGCGCGTCGGAGGAGGTTCGCCACCTCGACCGGGAACAGGTGCGGTGCGGCAAGGGGTTCGTCCGCGAGCAAACCCTCGGCCCACTGGCCATCCGGTCCCGCATCGACGAGCGCGGCGACTGCGACCGACGCGTCGATGACGACCGTCATCGCCGGTCGGCATCCCGCAGCTCGAGGATCCTGTCAGCAGACAGCGCACTGCCGGTGTGCCGCTTCCGCGCGCCCACGCGCTGCATCAGCACGGAGGGGTCGGGGCGCCGCGTGAGCTCGGCCAGCTGCGCCTGCAGGTACTCCTGCAGCGACTGGCCAGCAAGACGAGCGCGCGACGCGAGCTCGTCGCGGACCTCGTCCGGTACGTCACGGATCGTTATTGAAGGCATGAATGCATCGTGCCGGTGACGCATGCAAAATGCAAGCACCGAAGCTGGTCCTGCTATTCCACGCACCAGTTCACCTCGTCGGTGAACCAGCGGCCATCGTCGCCCTCGCGGGAGCGGGTCTCGGCGACCTCGCGGCCCTCCGTGACGATCGAGCCTGCCGGACCGCGCTCGACGATCTCGGCGTCCGACGGGAAGCGGTCGAGCAGCCAGGTGAGCTGCTTCTCGACCGCCTCGGTGGCCGTGTCGAAGTCGCCGTCGCCGTCGACGCGGTCGGCGATCCGCTGCATCGCCTCGTCGCCGGCGCAGTCGAGGTGGCCGTCGATTTCGGGGGCGACGATCTCGTCGGGTGCCGCCGCCTCTTCCGCGCCGCAGGCCGCGAGCAACAGCGCGATCACGATGATGCTGCCACCGCGGTGTCCCATCCCAGTTCCCGTCACTCGCGTGTCATGTGGGACGACGGCGCCGTCCGGCGGGTTCCAACGGGGCCGCGAGCTCAGCCTTCCGGTGGGGTGTCCCAGTCGTGGACGTCCTTGCCGGCCTCGCGCGAGAGGATGTCGAGGGCGACGGTCGCGCCGGCACCGGCCGAGATGATCGCCTGGCTGCGTTCGGGCCGGACCAGCCGGCCGATCGCGTAGACCCGCTCGAGGCTGGTACGCATCTCCTGGTCGACGGGCACACGGTCGCCGTCGGTTACCCCCAGTTGTGTCGCCAGGGCCTGCGCGGCCTTGCCGCCGGCGAGCACGACGTAGTCCGCGTCGAACGAACCGGCCGACGACGTCACGGCCACCGTGTCGTGCGACACCTCGAGGGCGGTCACCTCGCCGTCGACGAGTCGGGCGCCCTGCCCGGCGACCTGCTCGCGGGCCAGGCGCTGGAACGCCGAGCCGTCGATGTCGGGTGCGCCGAGGTAGTTGTACAGGTGGGCGTGGTGCATCGGGGTCGTGTCCTGCCCGACCACGCTCACCTCGACGCCGTTCTTGGCCAGCAACAGGGCCGCGCTCAGCCCACCCGGTCCGTCTCCGACGATAACGACTCGGCTCATCCGGTCCACCTCCTGTGTCGTCTCAGCCGCCGGCGACGGCCAACTCCTCGACGCGACCGTCGGCGTGGCGCGCGAAACGTCGCAGGTCGCCGCCGTGGTTGGGGTCGTCCGTAGGCCACGGCCAGCCACCGAACCAGGTCTCGTTGTAGTCGTGGTAGGCCTTCTGGATCTCGGCCTTGGTGTTCATCACGAACGGCCCGTACTGCACGACCGGTTCGCCGATCGGCCGGCCCTGCAGCACCAGCACCTCGGCGCCGTCGCCGGTGTCGGTCATGGTGATCGGCTGCTCGGAGGCGACCACGGCGGCGTGGCCGCCGGTGACCTCGGTGCCGCCGATGCGGACCGACCCGCCGCGGACCGCGTAGACGGTGCGGACCGTCTGCGGGTGTGCGGCCGGGCCGAGGTCCCAGCTCGCCTCGGGCGACAGTTCGGCGTGGTAGATGCCGACGTCGGTGTCGGGCCGTGACGCCCACGAGGCCGGCGGCGGGGCGGGCGCCCGGTGGCC
>JAGXST010000222.1 GCA_018335555.1 Actinomycetota bacterium
TGCTGCTGGTCGACGAGACCACCATCGCCGGGCTCAACGCCCAGCACATGGGCAAGGACGGACCGACCGACGTGCTCGCGTTCCCGATCGACGCGCCGGGGGAGTCGCCCCCGGACGCGCCGGCCATTCTCGGCGACGTCGTGCTGTGCCCCGCGGTCGCACACGAGCAGGCGTCCGGCTTCGGCCGTACACCCGACGACGAGGTCCGCCTGCTGGCCGTCCACGGGATCCTGCACCTGCTGGGCATGGATCACGCCGACCCCGAGGAGGAACGGGCCATGTTCGGCCTGACCGACGAGTTGCTGGCGTCGTACGCGGCACAGCGGTGAACGGATCCGTCCCGTACCTGGTGGCCACGCTGGTCCTGGTGCTCGTCACCGCGCTGCTCGCCGCGATCGCCACGGTCATCGACCGCCTCAACGTGGTCCGGGCGCTGCGCCTGGCAGAGGAGGAGCGCCGCGGCGCCCCGGCGCTGCTGTGGCTGACCGAGCACCGCGTCACCAGCCTCAACGTCCTGCTCACGCTCAACGTGATCGTGCGGCTCGCGCTGGGTGCGGTCGCCGCGCTGGCGGGCTGGCGGTTCGCCGAGGGGGTCGGCGCGGCGCTGGCGGTGCTGATCGCCGTGGTCGTGGTGCTCGTGCTCGGCGAGGTGACACCGCGCACCGTCGTGCTGCGGCACCTCGAGTCCAGCGGTCTGAAGCTCGCAGGGCTCGCGAAACCCCTGGTGCGGGCGATCGACCCGGTCGCGCGCGCCGCCATCGGACTCGGCCGCAGCCTGGTCCCGCGGCGTCACGAGGTGTCGGGTCCCTACGCCAGCGACGACGAGTTGCGGCAACTCGACGCCGACGAGGACGAGCAGGACGAAGAACTCGAGCCCGAGGAACGGGCGATGATCCGCTCGATCTTCGAACTCGCCGACACCATCGTGCGCGAGATCATGGTGCCCCGTCCCGACATGGTGACGGTGCCCGAGAACGCCCCGCTCCACGAGGTCGTCCGGGTCGTCATCGAGGGCGGCTACTCCCGCGTGCCAGTCCACGACCCCGACGACACCGACACCATCGTCGGGATCGTCTACGCCAAGGACCTGCTGCGGCGCGTGGCGATGGAACAGCGCCGGGAGCGCTGGAGCGACCTGGTCCGCCAACCCACGCTGGTGCCCGAGACCAAGCGATGCGACGAACTGCTGCGTGAACTGCAGGAGGCGACCGTCCACCTCGCGGTCGTCGTCGACGAGTACGGCGAGGTCGCCGGGCTGGTCACCATCGAGGACATCCTCGAGGAGATCGTGGGCGAGATCGTGGACGAGCACGACCACGAGGATCCGCTGGTCGAACTGCTCGACGACGACGTGATGCGGGTCGACGCCCGGCTCGGCGTGGACGATCTCAACGAACTGCTGTCGTCCGCGCTGCCCGAGGAGGGCTGGGACACCGTCGGCGGCCTGGTGTTCGGCACGCTCGGCCGGGTCCCCGTCGAGGGCGAGTCGCTGGAACTCGAGGGCGTGTGCATCGAGGTCGAGCGGGTCCAGGGGCGACGTGTCGGCAAGGTGCTGATCAGCCGCCGCGTGGACGCAGACGACGCGACCGAGACCAGCGAGGAGCACGCCCGATGAAGCCCGACCCTCACCCGAAGGGCGCCACCTACGACGAGGCCGATCTGCTGCGCCGTGCCCGCACGGTGCGGGCACGCGCCTACGCGCCGTACTCCCACTTCCGCGTGGGGGCCGTGATCGTCACCGACGACGGGCAGGTGTTCGAGGGCGTCAACGTCGAGAACGCCTCGTACCGCATGACCACCTGCGCCGAGCAGAGCGCGATCGCCGGCATGATCAGCGCCGGGGTCCGCCGCCCGATCGTCGCCGTTGCCGTTGTCGGCGACGGCGACGACCCCTGCACGCCGTGCGGCGCCTGCCGCCAGACGATCTACGAGTTCGGCCCGCAGGCGACGGTGTACTCCTCCGGCGACGCGGGCCGACCGCTGGTGACGCTGATCACCGACCTGTTGCCGCACGGCTTCGGGCCGAAGCGCCTGTCGCAGGGCCAGTCGTGACGGAGGGTCGTGAGCTGGACCTCGAGGCGATCCTCGCCGGCGCCGACGAGCCGTTGCCGGAGGGGCACCGCTCCGGCCTGCTCGCCCTGGCGGGGCGCCCCAACGTGGGCAAGTCGACGCTGCTCAACCAGATGGTGGGCGAGAAGGTCGCGATCGTCACCCAGGTCCCCGGGACGACCCGCAACGCGATCCGCGGCGTGGTCACCCGCGCCGACGCGCAACTGGTGTTCCTCGACACGCCCGGTCTCGCCAAGCCGAAGACGTTGCTGACCCGCCGACTCAACGAACTGGTGCGCGACACCTGGGCGGGCGTCGACGCGATCTGCTTCATCGTCGACGTCGCCGACGGGGTCGGCAAGGGCGACGAGTTCCTGGCGGCGGAGTTGGCCGGGATCAAGACGCCGATCATCGCGGTCGCCAACAAGGTCGACCTGGTCAAGGACAAGGCGGCGCTGCTGCCGAGGTTGGAGAAGCTGCAGCGGCTGCTCGGGCCGGGACGCGAGTTCGCCGACCTGGTGCCCGTCTCGGCCGAAACGGGGGAGAACGTCGACCGTCTCCTCGAGGTGCTGGTGTCGCACCTGAACGAGGGCCCGCGCCTGTTCGGCTCGGGCTACGTGTCCGACCAGCCCGAGGCGCAGCTCGCGGCCGAGATCCTGCGCGAGAAACTGATCGCCGACCTCAAGCACGAACTGCCCCACAGCGTGGCCGTCACCGTCGACGAGATCCTGCCGTCGGAGGAGCGCGAGGACCTCGTCGAGGTCCACGCGGTCATCCACGTCGAGCGCGACAGCCAGAAGGGGATCGTGATCGGCAAGCGCGGCGCCAACCTCAAGGCCGCCGCGACCGCGGCGCGCCAGGAGCTCGAGGTGCTGCTCGGCGCCAAGGTCTACCTGACCACCCACGTGACCGTCGCCAAGGAGTGGCAACGCGATCCGCGACAACTCGGGCGGCTGGGGTACTGAGCTCAGCGGGCTCGAACGCGCGGGTACCGCGCGATTGGACCTGGTATTGGCCCCAGTCTCTCCATATCGCTGCGTAGCGAGCCGATTCCGGAGGGTGAGGAAGCCTCCCCGACCGGATGGCCAGCGGCCAGATCTACTCGTCCGTTAGGGCTAGAGGCTGTTCACCACGGATGGTGATTGGGGTCTAGTCATGCCTTTCAAGCTGCTCGGCCCCAACAGCCCGTTCGGTCGACAACTATCGCCGAAAACCGCAATATCTCCTTACAGCACAGGCACAAGCGCCCTGACTCCTGGATGGGGCACGGCCTGGCTGGCCCTAGTACGGCGATGGGCCCTGTGGCTCGTCCTCCTGGAGATGTTGCTCATGCTGAGCTCCACCGTCCGCAGGTCGCTGTTGTCCCTGCTTGCCGTGTCCACCGTCGGCACCCTCGGCTTCTCCGCCGCAGCCACCCTCGATCTGACCGGA
Source organism: Actinomycetota bacterium (assembly GCA_018335555.1). GTDB lineage: Bacteria > Actinomycetota > Nitriliruptoria > Nitriliruptorales > Nitriliruptoraceae > Egicoccus. Next base: position 3,481 of record JAGXST010000222.1, read on the forward strand.
GGCGACTCCCTGGGCGCCGGCAGCCGAGTAGTTGCGTCATGCCTGGGGGTGGGGCAGTCACTCGAGATCACTTACCAGACTGGTTACAGCGCCACTCCAGCGCCCCCGGGGTTCAAGGTCACCGGAGTCACGCTCACGCAGACCGGTGGTACGGACCTCGACGGGTGCCTCAATCAGGTCGCCACGCTCGTGCTCGTTGATGGTGATGACGCGGTCGTGGCTGGCGGGCCAGTGGCCCCATCTGCGGCCATCACGGCATCGCAGACCGAAATCACCTTCACGGGACTAACGGCGAGTGCTGCCGCTGTCGAGGGCGTGCACGTGCTCATCACGAGTCCCTGATCCCAACTGAGGCCTGATGGGCGTGTAGCGAGGGCCGCGGCCGCCAAGGAGGCGCGTCGCGGCCGTCGCCGTAGGTTCCGCAAGCGCGCCGGCACGGTCCTCTGGGTCGTGCAGTGGGTGTTGACCGGCGGTCTGGTGCTCGCGATCTACATGGGTTGGGCGGGTGCCGTGATGGTGTCCGGCGAATCGATGGTTCCGGAACTCGACAACGGTGACATCGTCGTCTTCACCCGTGACAGTCGGTACGAGGTCGGTGACGTTGCGGTCTTCAACATCCCCGAAGGCGTCGGGCAGGGACAGAGCGTCATCCACCGCATCATCGACGGCTCCTCCGAGACCGGGTGGACGTTCAAGGGCGACAACCGCGACCTGCCGGATCCGTGGCTCGTCCGTGACAGCGACATCACCGGTAAGCCACGATTCGTCATCGCGGGCGGAGTGGGATGGTTGCGATGGGCTGCGGAGCGTTCGCCCTACGTGGTAGCCGGTCTCGTTACCCTCCTCGTAGCGGTCTTCACGTTCCCCACGAAGGACGGCAAAGGCACGGACTCTCCGCCACCGGACGGACAGCGTCGGCGGCGTTCCAAGACTTCCCCGGCGGCGAGCGCGGCCGACGGGAAGGACCCGGTCGAAACCACGGCCGCACATGCAGGTGAGCGCCCGGTGAGTTGACGTGAGCAGAGCGAGACGCAGCCCGAGACGGTCGTTGGCCGTGCTGCTGTTGCTGTTCGCGATCTTCGCCGGGATGAACGTCGCCGCCGCCGCCACGCTCAACGTCTCGGCCGGCAAGTTGACCGCGATGGATGCGCCGGTCGACCGCTGCTACAGCAGTGTCGAGTTCATCCCGGTCACGCGGGGAGGCAACGTCGTGGCCGTCGTCGGTCGGGGCGTCGACCCGGCGTGCAACGGCGACATCGTCACCGCGACCCTGCGGGACAGTTCGGGCACGTTGCTGTCGACCTCGGTCCCGAGCATCCCCGTGGGACAGCCGTCGTTCACGGTGCCCTTCCCGCCGTCACCCCAGGTGGCACTGAGCAGCGTCTCGAGCGTCTGGCTCACGATCAAGGGCTTTCCGCTCAACCGGGTCTTCCCGCTGCCGTCGTACGCCATCTCGATGAACGACTGGACGCAGGCCTACAACGCGACGGTGACCGCCACGAACAACACGTCGACCCTGCTGCCCTGGGGACTGTCTCTCGCGATCGACCGTGCCCCGCTCAACGGCACTCCGTGCGCGACGGCGGGCTGGGGCGACGCCACGACGAGTTTCAGTGACGGCGTTCTGACGGCGACGCCGATCGCGTCGGCGGCCACCGTTGGCGGCTCGAACCCGACGCGGTCGTTCACCTTCTGCATGGAACGGTCCGCGCCGCCGCCGGCCGAGGACGACCTCATCGTGACGGCGTTCGACATGCTGAGTAACTGGGGGACCGGCTACAACGCCGAGATCACGATCGAGGCGCCGAACACCTTCGAGCCGACGCCGTGGGTCCTCGATTTCGACTTCTCCGAGTACGAGCACGGCATCCCGGGCAGCGTCGACTCGGTCTGGATCCCGGGCAAGACCGCGCCGTCGTACAGCTACTCGGCACCGATCCTCACCCTGACGGCCGTCTCGACCCAGCACTGGATCAGCGCATTCGAGCCGGTCCAGGTCCGCTTCGGTGTCTCCGGCGTCACCTACCCCGACCCCGACCCGGACCCGGATCCCGATCCGGGTGACCCGCCGACCTTCACTGCCACGGTCGCCAGCCCCGCAACCCACGGGGGCACCTCCTACACCGGATCGGTGACCGTCACGACGAACTCGACGACGGCCGTGCCGTGGCAGGTAATCCTCGACGCTCCCGCCGCGTACGGGGTTCCCGCCGGCGTCACCGTCAGCGGTGCGACGCTCGACGACTACGCCGCCCCGACGATGACGGTCAGCGGGGCGTCGGTCAGTGCCTCGAGTCCGGTGACGTTCACGTACGCCGCGACGGGCGTCGCACAGGTGATGCCCACCGGCAGCGGCAACTCCCCGGGGACGACGTTCAGTTCGACGGGTGGCGGCCAGTGCAACAACGCCAGCCAGCGGCGGTCCGTGACGGTGACGTCCACGACGCCGGACTGGCATCCCTGGCAGGTCGTGATCACGCCCAACCTGACCGGAAACCTCACCATCGAGAACGCGAACGGCACCTGGGACGGGACCACGTTGACGGCGTGGGGGACCGCGTCGAACTGGGCGATCAAGTCCGGTACGACCCGCACGTTCCAGTACTGCATCCGATGAGGTCGCGGCGATGACCGATCCCGTGGTGTTGCAGACCGGACCGGAGAGCTTCCAGGTCCTGCTGGCCGGACGTGGGCGGATCGAGGCGACCCTGGCGCACCACACTCGGCGGGGCCTCGGTCTGCACGGGGTGCCGCCGGTCCAGATCGCGACCGAGATGGTGCGGTTCCTGCTCGAGCGCGACGGTCTGCCCGAGGGTGACGAACCGATCGCACTCGGTGCTGCGGCCGGGCGCTATCCGGAGTTCGTCGAGGAGATCCGCGGCCGGCTGGGCTGATCGGCCGGAAGGGACGCGGGCTCGCGGGCGTTACCTTCGTCACGGCACACGCTGCAGGGCGCGGCCGGGACCAGGAGCGCGAGAATGCCGAAGGCAGTCTGGAACGGCGCCGTGATCGCCGAGAGCGACGCGACCGTCATGGTTGAGGGCAACCACTACTTCCCGCCCGACAGCGTCGACATGAACCTGCTCCACGAGGTCGACAAGACCACCGTCTGCCCCTGGAAGGGCACCGCGTCCTACTACGACGTCGTCGTCGACGGCCAGGTCAACTCCGGTGCCGCGTGGACCTATCGCGAGCCCAAGCCCAAGGCTGCCCACATCGCCGATCACATCGCGTTCTGGGGTGGTGTGCAGGTCGGCTGAGGCCACCGCAACGGGCTGAGCCGGGACCCGGCCGCTCGGCCCGGATGCCGGGTTTGCCTGTTCCTATCGGATGCGGTTCCATCGCCTCAGCGTCCGAACTTCATCGAACGACATCGCCGACTGTATGTCGCGCGGTCGTACGAAAAGCGGTGCCCACTCCCGCCCGGCACCCGAGACGCCGGCACTGCTATGCCCCCTCCCAACCCGTCTAGGAGTACCCCTGTGAAGCTGCGCTCCCGCTTCCTGCCGCTGGCCGCCGCCGGCGCGCTCGCACTGTCCGCCTGCGGCACGACGGACGACAACGCCGACGTGTCCGCCGGCGGCGTCGACACCGACTCGGCCGACACCGAGGCGACCGAGACCGAGGCCCCCGAGGTCGAGGACGAGCCCACCGAGGACACCGGCACCGAAACCGACGAGACCACCGGCGCCGTCGAACTGGCCGTCGAGTCGGGCGACTTCGGCGACCACCTCGTCGACGCCGAGGGCAACGCCCTCTACGTCTCGATCAACGACGAGGACGGCGTCAGCAACTGCGGCCTCGAGTGCGCCCGCATCTGGCAGCCCGTCGAGGGCGAGGCGACCGTGACCGGCGACCTCGACGAGTCCCTGCTCGGCACCGCCGAGCGTGTCGACGACATCACCCACGTGACCTACGACGGTGCGCCGCTGTACCGCTTCGTCGCCGACCAGGCCGGCGAGACCCGCGGCCACGGCGTCAACGGCACCTGGTTCGCCGCCGGGACCGATGGTGAGCCGATCCTCGAGGGCGCCCTGCAGGACCGGGCCGGCGACGCCCCGGCCGCGGAGCCGACCGAGGACGTCACCGAGGACGGCGAGGACGACGGCGAGGACGCCTGACGATTCGCATCCTGCGGCGCGGGCACGGGCCAACCGGCCCCGCCCGCGCCGTTCGCTGTTTAGGCTGCCACGTCCGACCCAGGGGTGCGAGATCGGACAGCGCACGTATCAGGAGCCACGGCTGGGGGACCTGGTCCCTCGGGCAACTCGGCCGGTCCTGCGACTGCTGCAGGTCACACTCGCGGTCATCTTCGTCGGGTTCAGCGTCTCGACACTGCCCGGCGTCCGTGCCGAACCGGGGTTCGTGCCCTGGCTCGACGGCTGGCTCCAGGCTGGCATCTACGCCCTGGCCGCGTTGCTGGCCGCCCTGCGCCCGCTGCTCGTGCCGCGGGCCCGCCTCTTCTGGTCGCTGCTCGCCGCGTCGCTGACGACGCGAGCGGTGGCCTTCGCAGCGTTTCTGTTCCACGTCCGCCGCCTCGACCCGGTGCCCTACCCCTCCGTCGCGGACGCGTTCTGGCTGCTCTCCGCCGTCCTGCTCGTGGCCGCCCTGGTGGTCCTGGCGCGCGAGAGTTCGGCGCACCCGACGGTCGGCATCATGCTGGACGCGCTGACCGGCGGGCTGGTCGTGGCCGCGGCTGCGGCCGTGTTCCTGTACGCACCGCTGCTGGAACTGCTGCCGTCCGGGGCCGGCTCCGACGTCGTGGTCGTCAACCTCGCCTACCCGAGCCTCGACGTCGCCATCGCCGCGGCATTCATCGGCGTCCTGGCGAGTGCCCGCTGGCGTGTACGCGGTCCGCTGCTGTGGATCGCGGTCGGGGTGCTCGCCCACGCCGTCCTCGACAGCGTGTTCGTCTACCAGGCTGCGGCCGGCACCTTCCGCCCGGGAACCCCGCTGTCGGCGCTCTCCGCCCTGGCCTCCACGGTGTTGGCGGCGGCCGCCTGGGTTCGACCGCAACTGGAACGACGCGACAATCCCGAGATCGAGCCGGGTACGGGGATCGTGCTGCCGGTGGCCTTCGCCGTACTCGGCTGGGCACTGCTGGTGTATGCCGCGCTGACCCCGGTGTCCACGGCAGCGGTCGCACTCACCGCGGCTGCCGTCGCCGTCGCCCTCGTCCGGACCGGCTGGAGCTACCACCAGTCGCGAGCGTTGGCCGAGCAACGCATCCTTGCGCGGACCGACGAGGTCACCGGGCTCGCCAACCGCCGGGCCCTGCTCGAAGCGCTCGAGGACCGCGTGCGCCACCCCGATCGTGGCGGCATCGGACTGCTCGCCCTGGACATCGACGACTTCCGGGCACTCAACGAGGCCGTCGGTCACGAACTCGCCGACACCGTCCTCGAGGTCGTGGCGCGCCGGATGCGCGAGTCCACGCGGGCCGTCGACCTCGTCGCACGGCTGGCCGCGGACGACTTCGTCGTCATGCTGCCGGGTGTCAGCCCGCAGGAGGCGGAGGAAGCGGCCGAGCGCGTCCGGGCATCGCTGCGTCGTCCGCTCGAGATCGCCGGTGGGCACCATGTGATCACGACCAGCGTCGGCCTGGCGATGTTCCCAACCGACGGCACCGACGCCGACGACCTGCTGCACAAGGCCGAACTCGCCCTCGGTGACGCCCAGCAGCACGGTCCCGGGCTGCGAAGGTTCGAGCCGGGCCGCCACACGACCGCGGGCGATCGGCGCCGGCAGGTCGAGCGGTTGCAGGACGGCATCCGCGCCAGGGAACTCGAACTGCACTATCAGCCGATCATCGATCTCGACGCAGGCGGGGTGGTCGCCGTCGAGGCGCTGGTGCGCTGGAATCACCCCGAACGTGGCCTGCTGGCACCGGACGAGTTCCTGCCGCTGGCCGAGACCGCCGGCCTGATGCGTGAGGTGTTCGGCACGGTCCTGCACCAGTCGACGCGCCAACTCGCGGCCTGGCACGCCAATGATCACGAACTCGGCCTGGCCATCAACGTCTCGGTCACCGACCTGCTCGACCCCGACCTGCCCGACCAGGTCGCCGACGCGCTGGCCGTCGCCGGGCTGCGTGGTACCCACCTCGTGCTCGAGCTGACCGAGGAGGTGTTCCTCGCCGAACCGAAGCGCGCCGCGGCTGCCCTGGCACGGCTGTGGGACCACGAGGTCGGGCTGACCATCGACGACTACGGGACCGGATACTCCTCGCTGAGCTACCTGCGCGACCTCGAGTCGCTGCAGGGCCTCAAGCTCGACCGCGGGTTCGTGGCCGGCCTCGACGGCGACCCGCGAGGGCAGGCGATCGTCGCCTCGACGCTGGAGTTGGCCTACTCCCTCGACCTCGAGGTGGTGGCCGAGGGCATCGAGACGCCCGCGGTGCACCGCCATCTGTGGGAACTCGGCTGCCCCCTGGGTCAGGGGTATCTGTTCTCACGGCCGGTGCCGGCCGACGAGGTCCCGCTCGACGCGACCTTCCCGGTCGTGGACGAGGCCTGACGCGACCGACGCCGGTCCGGCCGGCGCTAGCCTCGCCGTCCACCACCGCCCGCCATCCGTCCCGACCGAAGTGCGCGTCCCCATGGCTGCCAAGAAGAACGACACGAAAGCGCCCCGAGCACGAGGCGACCTCGGTGTGACGCCTCTCAGTGAGGACGTCTCCGCCTGGTACAACGAACTGGTGTTCAAGGCCGAGTTGGCCGACCGCGGTCCGTCCAAGGGCTCGATGGTCATCCGCCCGTACGGCTATCGGGTCTGGGAGCTGCTGCAGAGCCAACTCGACCAACGCTTCAAGGACACCGGGCACGTCAACGCGTCGTTCCCGCTGTTCATCCCGATGTCCTACCTCGAGCGCGAGGCGGAGCACGTCGAGGGCTTCAGCCCCGAACTCGCGGTGGTCACCCACGCCGGCGGCAAGAAGCTCGAGGAGCCGCTGGTGGTGCGGCCGACCTCGGAGACCGTCATCGGCGAGATGTACGCCAAGTGGGTCTCGAGCTACCGCGACCTGCCGATCCTGATCAACCAGTGGGCCAACGTGGTCCGCTGGGAGCTGCGCCCACGCATCTTCCTGCGCACCACCGAGTTCCTGTGGCAGGAGGGCCACACCGCCCACGCCACCGAAGCGGAGGCGCGCGAAGAGACGATCCGGATGTTCGACGTCTACGCCGAGTTCGCCAACAACGTCGCCGCCATCCCGGTTGTGCAGGGCGAGAAGACCCCCGGTGAGCGCTTCGCCGGCGCGGTCAACACCTACTCGATCGAAGGGATGATGCGCGACGGCAAGGCTTTGCAGTCGGGCACGTCGCACTACCTCGGCACGAACTTCGCCAAAGCGTTCGACATCACCTTCCAGGATGAGAACAGCCAACTGCAGCACGCCCACACCACCTCGTGGGGCATGTCGACGCGCATGATCGGGGCGGTCATCCTCGCCCACGGCGACGACGCGGGCCTGGTCCTGCCCCCGCGGCTCGCGCCGATCCAGGTCGTGATCGTGCCGATCGGGCGCGGCGACCAGGCCGAGGCGGTCGCGGCCAAGGCGTCCGAACTCGCCGACCGGCTCAAGGCCGCGGGCGTGCGCGTGCACGTCGACGACCGCGATGCATCGCCCGGGTTCAAGTTCAACGACTGGGAACTCAAGGGCGTGCCGTTCCGGGTCGAGCTCGGCCCCCGCGACCTCGAGGCCGGCCACGTGCTGATGGCCCAACGGGTGGGCGAGGTCGACGACAAGGGCCGCGCCGTCAAGGAGACGCTGGGCTTCGACGAGTTCGTCGCCGGCATGCCGGTCCGTCTCGACGCCTACCACGACCACCTGCACGAGCGCGCCCGCAGCTTCCGCGACGAGCACAGCGCCACGATCGACGACTGGGACGCCTTCGTGGCACAGGTCGCGGTCGGCTTCGCGTACGCGCTGCACTGCGGCGAGGAGTCCTGCGAGGACGACATCAAGTCACAGACCGCGGCCACACCACGCTGCATCCCGACCGAGTCGGGCGAGGAAACCGGCGCGTGCATCCGCTGCGGCAAGGACTCGGCCTACGGCAAGCGGGTCGTGTTCGCCCGCGCCTACTGACATGGCCGGGCTCGACGACTTCGCCGGGTTCCCGCCAGAAGCGTTCGACTTCTACGCGCGACTGTCCGGCACGTCCGGGCGCCTGTCCGGCGACGACAACAACTCGCGCGAGTGGTTCGACGCCAACCGGGACGTGTACGAGCGCGCCGTCCGCATCCCGATGGAGGCGCTGCTCGCCCGGGCCGACGACGAGGGTTGGGGCGACGGCAAGGTGTTCCGCCCCAACCGTGACGTGCGCTTCTCCAAGGACAAGCGGCCGTACAAGACCCACTGCGGGGCGGTCATCTCGTTCCGCGACGGCACCGGCCGCGCCAGCTACTACGCCGAGCTCAACGCCACCGGCCTGCGGGCCGGCTGCGGCTACTGGGAGCTCTCGCGCGACCAGCTCGACCGGTTCCGCCGGGCCGTCGACGACGACCGCCGCGGCGGCGAACTGGTCCAGCTCGCCGAACGGGTCACCGCCGCGGGGGTCGAGGTGACCGGCAGCACCCTGAAGCGGGCGCCACGCGGCTACCCGGTCGACCATCCGCGGATCGAACTGCTGCGCCACACCCGGCTGGCCGGCATGCAGACCTGGCCGATCGAGCCGTGGGTGCACACCGCCGAGGCCTACGACCGCATCACGGGCCTGTGGCGTGCCGCCCAGCCGATCGCCGACTGGCTCGAGACGCACGTCGGTGCTGCCACCGAGCC
>JAGXST010000223.1 GCA_018335555.1 Actinomycetota bacterium
TGCGCGCGAGGTGTTCGAGCAGGGGGATGAGGTACTTGCGGCTGGTCGGCACGACCTCGCGGGCCTCGGCAGCGGCGAAGGGGCGGCCGGCCAGCGGCGAGCCGCGCAGGGCGTGGGCGGCCGATCGCACCGCCTCGGCTGCGAAGGCGACCTTGCCGAGGCGGACCACGTCGCCGCGCTGGACCAGCGCAGCGACGTCGCGGGCATCGGCACCGTGGGAGCGGGCCACCTCGTCGAGCGGGGGCGGCGCGAACGGCTCGGCCAGCAACGACTCGACGACCGCACGCCGTCGGCGCTCGCGTCGCAGCGTCTCGTCGTCGGCATGTTCGGGCAGCGCGAAACCGGTGTCGACGGCGACCAGCCTTCCGACCTCGACGAGGTTGGCCAGAGCGGCATCGAGCAGGTCCGCGGGCACGCGGGCGCCGCGCAGTGCGTCGAGGACGTCGCTGCGGGCGTGCGAACCCGTCCCCAGCCCGGCCAGCGCCTCGACCCACGTCTGCCACCGGCCATCGGTTGCCACATGGGTGCCGACCCGGACGAGGTCAGTGGGGAGGGGGGTCGTGCCGGTCCAGCCGGTGGCGGCGGCGAGGTCGTCGACCGGCCGCAGCCCGCCCGCAAGTGCGACCAGGAGGGGGAGGCGGGCCGTGCCGTCGGCCGCGGCGGCCTGCTCGACGAGGCGTGCGTGATCGGCGCGCGCGACCCGACCCCGCGGTGGGGCACCGGGGCGCGGGTCGACGACGTGGACAGCTCCCACCGTCCGGCTGCGACCGGCATCACGCACCACCAGGATGTCGCCGGCGGCGAGTGGGAGCGGCCGCTCCAGCAGCACACGCACGGCGCCCTGCCCGCGCTCGTCGTCGGTGCCGGCGACCTCGCCGGTGACGGGCGCGATGCGGGCGGCGGTCGCGGCCGTGCCCACGTGGACGTGCCAGGCGCCGCGCCGCCCGACGGCACGGCCCGGCAGTACGTGCAACCAGCCCTCGACGGTGTCGGTCACCGGCCAGGTGGTGGCGCCCACGACGGCATCACCTCGATCGATCTGGCTGCGGTCGACCCCGCCGAGGTTGATCGCGACACGCTGGCCCGGCCCGGCCGCGTCGACGTCACCGCCGAGCGCCTCCAGGCCGCGTACCCGGCCCGGCAGGTCGTCGGGCAGCACCGCCACCCGGTCGCCGAGGCGGACGGGTCCGCCGGTGAGGGTGCCGGTCACCACGGTGCCGGTACCCGCGATCACGAACCGTCGGTCCACCCACAGCCGTGGCCGTCCGCCGTCGGCGGCTTCGGGCACCGCGGCGAGTCCGTCGCGCAGTGTCCGGCGCAACTCGTCGAGCCCCCGGCCCTCGATGGCGTCGGTCACCACCGGTTGCCGGTCGGTCAGGCCGAGCCCGCGGGATCGGTCGCGGACGTCGGCGACCACCTCGGCGACCCGGTCGACGGCGACCCGCCCGCTCTTGGTGACCGCGGTGGCGACGACCGGGGTACCGAGCAGCGCCAGCACCTCGGCGTGCTCCTGGGTCTGGGCCGACCAGCCGTCGTCGGCGGCGACGACCAGCAATGCCGCGGGGGCCGAGCCGGCACCGGCCAGCATCGTGGCGATGAAACGCTCGTGCCCCGGTACGTCGACGAATGCGACCTCGAGGTCCGACGGGTGGTTGCTCGTCGCCGCCAGCGTGCACCACACGAACCCGAGTTCGATGCTCAGGCCGCGCCGCCGTTCCTCGTCGAGGCGGTCTGGTTCCATGCCGGTCAGCGCGCGCAGCAGCGTGGACTTGCCGTGGTCGACGTGCCCGGCGGTGACCACCACCCGGTGCGGACGGCGACGCGACCCGTGCATCGCGATCACCTCGTCGTCATGGGACCCACGTCGGGAACGTAGCTCAGATGACCGCGGTCGCTTCGATCTCGATGAGGAACTCGGGGCGGACGAGTCCGGCCACGCCGATCAGGGACTGTGGAGGTTGCGCATCCATCCCGGTCACCTCACGGATCACCTCGGAGATCGTGAGGAACTCGGTGGGACGCGTTGTGAAGACCGTGCGGCGCACCACGTGTCCCCACCCGGCGCCGGCTGCCTGCAGGGCGACCCAGAGGTTGGTCATCGCGGCCCTGGTCTGTGCGCCGAGGTCTCCCCGACCGACCACCTCGAGGTCGCGGTCGACCGGTGTCTGGCCGGCGATCGAAACCAGCGTGCGGCCCCGCGCCAGGGCGACATGGCTGAACCCGCGAGCGGGCTGCAACTGCTCGGGATCGAACCAACGCACCGAGGCGCAGTCGGGTGGAGCAATGGGATCGACCACCTGGACCTCTCCTGGATCGCGCCGCCGTGTCAGCCGAGGTCGAACGGGTCCTTCGTCCTGCCCGCCAGCTCCACCCAGACGGACTTGGTCTCGGTGTAGGCGAGGATGCCTTCGAGGCCGTTCTCGCGTCCCATGCCGCTGTGCCCGAAGCCGCCGAAGGGGACCCCGGGGGAGAAGGCACGGTAGGTGTTGACCCAGACCGTGCCCGCCCGGAGTCGGTGGGCGACCGACAGCGCGCGGTGGACGTTCTGGCTCCACACGGCGGCAGCGAGGCCGAATCGCGAGTCGTTGGCGAGTCGGACCGCCTCGTCCTCGGTGCTGAACGTGGTGACGGCCAGCACCGGTCCGAAGACCTCCTCCTGCGCGATCGGCATGTGGCTCTCGACGCCGGTCAGGACCGTGGGGGCGACGAACAGGCCGGCAAGACCATCGGGTACGCCGCCGCCACAGACCACCTCGGCGCCGTCGGTGCGGGCCGCCGCGATCCGGTCGAGCACCTGCTTCTGCTGCTGCTCGTTGACCAACGGCCCCATCTCGGTGTCCTCGGACAATGGCGAACCGAGCCGGATCTGTCGGGCACGTGCGGCGACGCGCCGCACGATCTCGTCGTGCAGGGACTCGTGCACGAGCAGGCGGGAGCCGGCCATGCAGGTCTGGCCCGACCCGAGGAAGATGCCGTTGATGATGCCATTGACGGCGTTGTCGACGTCCGCGTCGGCCAGCACGACCTGGGCCGACTTGCCCCCCAGCTCCAGCGTCAGCCGGGTGAGGTTCTGCATCGCGGCCTGCCCGACGGCGATGCCCGTCTCGGTCGAGCCGGTGAAGGCGATCTTGTCGATGCCCGGATGTGCCGTCATGGCCTGGCCGACCCGCGGTCCGAATCCGGTCACGACGTTGTACGCACCGGCGGGCAGACCGGCCTCCTCGAGCACGTCGGCGAGTGCGAGGGCCGTCACCGGCGTGTAGTCGGAGGGCTTGACGACGACGGTGCAGCCGGCGGCGAGGGCCGGCGCCAGCTTCCATACCAGCAGCAGCAATGGGGCGTTCCACGGCACGATGGCGCCGACGACGCCGATCGGCTCGTTCCGGGTGTAGACCAGCATGTCGGGACGTTCGCCCGGCATCGCGCGCCCCGCCAGCTTGTCCGCGTAACCGGCGTAGTAGTTGAACCAGTCCGCGAGGAAGCCGACCTGGGTGCGGGTGTCGCGCAGCAGCCGGCCACTGTCGCGGGCCTCGAGCGTTGCCAGGCGCTCCTGGTCCCGCTCGATCAACCGCGCCACCCGGCGGAGCACGCGGGCACGCTGGTAGCCGGTGGCCGCGCCCCAGGTCTCGGTCTGGGCGCGGCGGGCTGCCCGCACGGCGAGATCGACATCGGTGGCGTCGCCGTCGGGCACCCTCGCCCAGACCTCGCCGGTACTGGCGTCGAGGCTGGTGAACGTCGCTTCGGAAGCGGCCGGGACGTCGTGCCCGTCGATGTGCAGACCCAGCTGGCGAACGGTGCCCGTGGCAGGCGATGGCATGGTGGCTCCTCGACACTTGAGAGTTAACTTATCACCTAGGTCATATGTAATGCGAGGTTGTGACCGTGATTCATGGTGCTCCCCTGAGCGACTACGTTCGCCGCACCGGCAGCAGCGAGGGCGCGAGCGTGATCGACAGCGCGCACGAGGACACCTTCGTCTGGGATCACCTCCCGCCACGTGACCTGTGGCCGGACTTCCGCTACGACCTGCCCGACCTGCAATGGCAGGGCCGGTTGAACTGCGCCGATGTCCTGACCGGAGCCGCGCGGGAGGCCGGCTACGAGAGTCGCCGCTGCGTGACCGGCGACGCCGAGTCCTGGTCCTACGGCGAACTCGCGGACAACGTCGATCGGATCGCGCATGTCCTGGTGTCGGACCACGGCCTGCGGCCGGGCAATCGCGTCCTGCTCTATGGCTACAACTCGCCGATGCTCATGGCGGCCTGGTTCGCCGTCGTCAAGGCCGGTGGGGTCGTCGTCACCGGCGTCGCTGCTCTCCGCGAACGCGAACTGGCCGGCATGGTGGAGGTGGCACGTCCGACGATCGCCCTGTGCGACCACCGACTGACCGAGCGTCTGCGGCGGGTACAGGAGATCAGTGACCTGCCGTCGCTGGTGTCCTGGGGTGGCGAGGCCGCCCAGCTCGAGTCCCGGATGCAACGCCACCCCCGGCGCTTCGACGCCGTCGGCACGGCTCCCGACGACCCGTGCCTGATCGCGTTCACGTCGGGTTCGACGGGACGCCCCAAGGCAGCAGTGCACAGCCACAGGGCCGTGCTGGCGACGTGCGCATGCTTCCGGGGGGCCGCCCTGCACCCTTCGCCCAGCGACGTCTTCATCGGCTCGTCGCCGATCGCGTTCACCTTCGGACTGCTCGGGCTGATCTGCTATCCCGTGTACGTCGGGGCGTCGGTCGTGCTCCTCGAACGTCCGAACGCGCAACGGCTGGCGGCCGCGGTCGAGCAGCACCGAGCGACGATGTGCTTCACCGTTCCCACGGTCTACCGGCAGTGGCTCACGCTCCGACTGACCGAGCAGCTCGGCTCCCTACGGACCGTCATCTCCTCGGGCGAGCCGCTGGCGGGGACGACGTGGGAGGAGTTCCACGCCGCAACGGGACTCGAGATTGTCAACGTGCTGGGCTCGACCGAGATGCTGCATGCCTACATGTCCATCGGTCCGTTTCCGGCCCGTCCGGGCTCGGTCGGGCAACCGATCCGCGGCTACCAGGCAGCCCTGCTCGACCCCGACGGGCAACCCGTCGCAACGGGGGAGGTGGGGGAGCTGGCCGTCAAGGGCCCTACGGGCTGCCTCTATCTCGACGATCCGGACCAGCAGCGCGAGCGGGTCCGCGGTGGCTGGACGCTGACCGGTGACCTCGCCTGGCAGGACGCCGACGGCTACTACTGGCTCTATGGGCGCGCCGACGGCCTGATCGTCACGTCGGGATACAACGTCGCCCCCGACGAGGTCGAGGCGGCCCTGCTCGAGCACCCCGGCGTGGCGGAGGGCCTGGTCACGTCCGAGCCGGACCCGGCGCGTGGGCGGCGCCTGGTCGCCATGGTGGTGGCGAGGCCGGATGCGCTCACGCCCGACGCGGGCGGGGCTGCGGCCGTGATCGAGCAACTGCGCGACCGGCTCGCTCCCTACAAGCTGCCGCGCACGATCGTCTTCGTGCGCGAACTGCCACGCACGCCTACCGGCAAGCTGCAACGACGCGGAACGCCGGACGAGGTGATCGCGCGCATCGACCTGGCGGGCTGATATCGGGGTCAGCCGTCCTCGCCAGGCCGGTGGCCTCCCGCGACCTGGTCGAAATAGGCCAGCGCAGCCGGCGCGAGCCCCGCGTAGAGGTGGTGGAACAGCTCGATAGCCCGGTGCCGGTCCTCGTGGTGCGGGCCGAGCACGCCGTCCAGCTCGGGATCGAGGGCTACGAACTGTCGGAAGTTGTGGATGACCTGCGTGCGCAGCCGGAAGGCGTCACAGCCGGTCACCTCTTCGGGGTCGACACCACCGAACATCGCGACGAAGCGCGTGTACAGCGTCTCGAGTCCCTCGACGTCCCAGGTGCCGGTCACCAGGGCGGACAGGTCGGAGCCGCCTGCCGGCTGCGCGCACAGCACGGTCGCGAATCCGCGGACGTCGAGTTCGTCGATCAGTCGCAGCGCCTGCACGTCGCGCTTGCCGACAGCCACCCAGGTGCCGTCCTGGGGTGAACCGAAGCCCAGGAAGCGCAGCCGTCTGGCGAGCCGCCCACGTTCGAGTCGGCGGTCCTCGGGCAGGTTGTGCCAGACGATCGTGACCGTTGACGGGTCGAGCTGCTGACGTCCGAACCCGAAGATGCGCTCGTCGCCCTCGCTCAGGACGCGCTCGGCCCGTTCGGTCAGTTGGTAGTAGACCTGGCGGCCCTCCTTCACACGGGCGATGAGCCGACGCCGGGCCAGCCGCGAGAACGCCACCCGCGACGCCCCGATCGAGAATCCGAACAGCTCGAGGATCTGGACCAGCCCACCGGACCAGACCAGGTCGAGTCGGCGGCGCACGTTATCTGCCAGCAGGGTCAGCACCAGGTCCTGCGGCTGGGGCTCGGCGAGCCAGCCGCCGGCCGTCTCGACGACGTCCGACGCCTCGGCGAGGCGGGTGGCACCGGCATGATCGACCATCATCGACTCCGGGAGCTGGCGGCGCGCCTTGACATCGCCGCTGCGAGCGGGAAGGATACGTTACACCTCACCGAGGTTGCTCGTTACTCATCAGCGACGTTCCGGAGTGTCATGACGGCGGCCCCGACTGTCGAACCCGCAGGGACGCCCACTGCCTCCACGGCACCCCGGCCCTCCGTGCGCCGCCGGCGTGGCGGCGGACGCCTCCTGCCCCTTGCCACGACCGTCGGCATCCTCGTCGTCGCGGAACTCGTCCTGCGATCCGGCGTCCTGGGTTCGGAATTTCCCGCGGTCAGTTCGGTCGTCGCCGCGTTGATCACCGAGGTCAGCAACGCCGCATTCTGGGACCGGCTGTACCAGACCGTGCAGAGCTGGTTGATCGGCTTCTCCCTCGCCGCCATCATCGCACTCCCGCTCGGCCTGCTGTTGGCGTCCACGCGCTTTCTGTTTCGCAGCACGCGGTTGATCATCGACTTCCTGCGCCCCATCCCGCCGCTGGCGATTCTGCCACTCGCCGTGCTGCTGTTGGGCAGCGGCACATCGATGAAGGTCTGGCTGGTCGCCTTCTCGGCCGTGTGGCCGATGCTGTTCCAGACCATATACGGCGCGCACGACGTCGACGGGGTGGCCCGCGACACGGCACGCAGCTACGGCCTCGGCCGCGCGCAAATCTATCGGCACGTGGTCATCCCGGGTGCGTTGCCCTACATCGCCACGGGCGTGCGTCTGGCCGCCACCATCGCCCTGGTCGTCACGATCGCCACGGAACTCATCGTCGGTTCCGCCGGGCTCGGCTACCGGATCAACCAGGTCCGCTACGGCGGCGACATGACGACGATGTACGCACTGATCCTGGTCGCCGGCCTGCTCGGCTGGCTGAGCACGGCGGCCTCGCGTGCGCTCGAGAAGCGGCTGCTGTTCTGGCATCCGTCCCAGCGGCAGGCAGGGGGCGGTCAATGAGACAGCGGCTTTCGAACCTCGCCCTGGAACTGTGGCTGCCGGTCGCGCTCGTCGTCGGCTGGTGGTTGCTCTCGGACACCTCGACCTCGACGTACTTTCCGTCGTTGCGCACCATCATGGCGACGTTCGTCGATACGTGGATGTTCACGCGGTTCGGCAGCGATGTCATCCCGAGCATGGCGCGCTTCGCCTACGGGCTCGGTATCGCGCTAGTCATCGGCATCACCATCGGCACGGTGCTGGGGCTGGTGCCGACCCTCCGCAGGGCGTTCGATCCCATCCTCGACTTCTTCCGTGCGCTGCCCAAGCCCGCCCTGCTACCGCTGGCCATCGTGGTTTTCGGTGTCGGTGACGGCATGAAGATCTTCATCATCGCCTTCGGCACCGTGTGGCCGATCCTGCTCAACACCACTGACGGGGTCCGGGGTGTCGACCCGATGCTGCACGACATGGCCCGGGTCTTCGGACTCACCAGGTGGCAACGCCTGTGGCAGATCATCCTGCCGGCCGCGAGCCCGCAGATGTTCGTCGGCATCCGCCTGTCGTTGTCCATCGGCCTGATCCTGATGGTCGTGTCCGAGATGGTTGCCTCGACCAACGGGCTCGGATTCTTCGTACTGCTGTCCCAGCAGACGTTCGCCATCCCGCAGATGTGGGCCGGCATTCTCCTTCTCGGGATCATCGGCTACGCCGTCAACCTCGTCTTCCTCATGGTCGAACGCCGCGTGCTCCGTTGGCACATCGGCCGACGGGCGGCGGCGAGTGGGGACGACCACCAGCCCACCGCCAAGCCGAAGGGCCGGCTCCGCCGGGCCCGCGTCGTGACGGCTCTCTCCTCCGTATTCCGCACGAACGCCTGAACGGAAAGCTCATGATGCTCGAGGTCACCAACCTGGCGAAGTCCTATGGCGACGTCCCCGCGATCGCCGACCTGACGTTCGGCGTGGCCGCACAGGAGTTCGTCTGCATCGTCGGCCCCTCAGGGTGCGGCAAGACGACGTTGCTGAAGTGTCTGTCCGGGCTCCTGGAGCCGTCCCGCGGTACGGCGGTGCTCGACGGGACGACGGTCGACGGCCCGCCCGAGACGCTGGCGCTGGTGTTCCAGGAGTACTCGCGGTCGCTGCTGCCCTGGAAGACCGTGCTGGACAACGTGCTGCTGCCCCTGCGTGCCAAGGGCCTGGACAAGGCCGAGCAGCGCCGCCTGGCGATGGAGTCGCTGGCCGAGGTGGGACTCGCGGACTTCACCCACGCGTACCCCTGGCAGTTGTCGGGCGGCATGCAACAGCGGGTCGCGATCGCCCGCGCGCTCGCCTACCAGCCCAAGGTGTTGCTGATGGATGAGCCGTTCGCGTCGGTCGATGCCCAGACCCGCGCAGAACTCGAGGACCTGATCCTGAAGGTGCGCAGGCACTTCGGCATCACCGTCGTGCTGGTCACCCATGACATCGACGAGGCGGTCTATCTCGCCGACCGGGTGGTGGTCCTGACCAAGCGTCCGACCAAGGTCGCCGAGGTCATCGACATCGATCTGCCCGACGACCGCGATCAGGTCACGACCCGGGAGTCGCCCGAGTTCGCCCACCTGCGCGGTCAGGTCGCGCGGCTGATCGTCGGCGCGCAGCCCGGTGACGCGGACACCACGAACGTGGGGGTCGCGTCGTGACGCTCGTGCTCGAAGCCCTCGGGGCGAGCCTGCCGGCGTTCGGCATGCCGGTGATGTTCGGCCTGCCGGGCAGCGGGAACTATGAGCTCATCCACGCGGCCCGAGCCGCAGGTGTGCACTACGTCGGCGCCAACCACGAGGCCGGCGCCGTCGGCATGGCCGACGGCTGGGCCCGTGTCGCCGGGCGCACCGGCCTGGTGATGCTGTCGCAGGGCCCCGGGGTGACCAACGGTCTGACGGCGTTGACCGAGGCCGTCAAGAGCCGCACTGCGCTGGTCGCCATTGCCATCGACACCCCCCGTACGTCACGGCACGGCAACCTCAACATCGACCAGGCCAGGGTCGTCGACGCTCTCGGGGGCGGGGTCGAGACCGTTCGCAGCGCCGGTACCGCGGTCGACGATCTCGGGCGCAGCGTCGCGCGCGCCCACACCGAGTCGCGGCCCATCATGCTGATGGTGCCGTTGGACCTCGTCCACCAGCCGGTCGACGACGCCCAGTCGGTCGTTCCGCTCGCCACCACTGCAGCGCCGTGGCCGCGGCCTGACACGGTCGCTGCCGCGGCCGATCTCGTCGTCGCAGCCGAGCGTCCGGTCGTCGTCGCCGGTCGAGGTGCCGTCCGGGCGGGTGCCGGGTCGGCACTGCGCGTGCTCGCCGAGCAGATCGGTGCCGTCCTGGCCGTGTCCGCACCGGCCAAGGGCCTGTTCGCGGACGACCCGTTCGATCTCTCGATCGCCGGCAGCTTCGCGTCGCCGCTGACCGGGGAACTGCTGCGCGAGGCCGACCTGATCCTGGCGTTCGGCGCGAGCCTGAACGCGTGGACCACCGGCAATGGCGTCATGCTGCGCCTCGACATCCCGACCGTGCAGGTCGACGTCGAGCCGGCGAACATCGGTACGCACCGGCGCGTCGACGTCGGGATCCACGCCGACGCGGCCGCAACCGCCGAGGCACTCACCACCGAACTCGAACGTCGCGACGTCACCAAGGTCGGTTTCCGCACCGACGAGGTACGCCAACGGCTCGCGACCCGCGACCCGTCCCAGGAGTTCGCCCCGGTCGACGGCGGCGCCGGGCTCGATCCGCGCAGCTTCACCCTCGCGCTCAACGGCATCGTGCCGACCGAGCGGACCGTCACGGTCGACTCCGGCCACTTCATGGGCTGGCCCGCGAAGTACCTGGACGCGCCGGACGCTGCCGGTTGGGTCTATCCGCAGGGGTTTCAGTGTGTCGGCCTCGGGCTCGCCAACGCGATCGGCGCGGCCGTGGCCCGGCCGGACCGCATCAGCGTGCTCGCCATCGGTGACGGTGGACTGATGCTGAGCCCGCGCGAGATCGACACCGCCGTCCGTCACCGCCTGCCACTGCTCGTGGTGATCTACGACGACGGCGCGTACGGCGCCGAGGTGCACCGTTTCGCTCCCATCGGGCTCGAGGTGGATCTGGTCCAGTTCGGCCAGCGCGACTTCGCCGCCATCGCCCGCGCCGCCGGCGCGAACGCCCTGACGATCACCGATCTGGCCGACCTCGCCGAGCTCAAGCCGTGGCTCGAGGACCCCACCGGGCCGATGGTCCTCGACGTGCGCATCGACCCGTCGGTCGTGGGGGACTGGGTCGGACGCAACTCGAAGGCGGCACTCGCATGACGACGTGGACGATGCCCGACCACCCCGGGATCAAGACCTACCCGCGCTTCACCGCCGCGGCGGTCCAGGCCGCGCCGGTGTTCCTCGACCCTGACGCGACCGTCGGCAAAGTCGTGTCGCTGATTGCCGAAGCGGCGGGCAACGGTGCCCGGCTGGTCGCCTTCCCTGAAGTGTTCGTTCCCGGTTACCCGTACTGGAACTGGACGATGACGCCGGTCCAGGGCAGCGCCTGGTTCGAGCGGCTGTTCCGTGCCTCGGTCGATGTGCCAGGCCCCCATGTCGACACGATCCGGGCGGCCGCCCGCGAACATCGTGTCCACGTGGTGATCGGGGTCAACGAACGGGCACCCCGGGGCGTCGGCACGCTCTACAACACCGTGCTCACGATCGACGAGGACGGTGAACTGATCGGTGTGCACCGCAAGCTCGTGCCGACGTGGGCCGAGAAGCTCACCTGGGCGCCCGGCGACGGCAGCTCGCTGCGTGTCCACGACACCGCGATCGGGCCGCTCGGTGCCCTGGCCTGCGGCGAGAACACCAACACGCTGGCCCGCTACACGCTGCTGGCCGACGGTGAGCTGGTCCACGTGGCCAACTACATCGCCCTGCCCGTCGCGCCCGACGACTACGACATGGTCGAAGCCATCAAGGTGCGTGCCGCCGCCCACTCGTTCGAGGGCAAGGTCTTCAGCCTCGTGTCGTGTTCGGCCATCTCCGACGAGATCGTGGACGCGGTCGCAGGCGACGACGAGGCCGCCGTCAAGATGCTGCGTCGGCCGCACTGCGCTTTCACCGGCATCTTCGGCCCCGATGGGCGGCTGCTGACCGACCCCCTCATCGACGACGAGGGCATCGTCTACGCCGACATCGACCTCAACCGTTGCATCCAGCCCACGCAGATGCACGACATCACCGGTCATTACAACCGCTTCGACGTGTTCGACCTGCGTGTGGACCGTCGACCCCGGACACCCGTGCGACTGCTCGACGGGCCTGCCGTCGACGGTGCGCCGGCCAGCGAGCAGGCCGCGGCCTCCGGCGAACGACGTGAGCAGATGGACGATCCCGCTGACCCAAGGAGGGAAGCATGAAGGAAGACATTCTCGGGCGCGCACGTGTCGACGACACGCCCGAACTCCAGGAGTTCTACAAGGCGTTGAGCAAGTTCGACGCGACGGCGCTATGGACGGTCGCCAACGACATCGAGCCGTGGTATCCGCAGCCCAAGTCGGTGCCCACCATGTGGCGCTACGAAGAGTTGCGGCCGCTGGTCCTCGAGTCGGCCCACCTGGTCGAAGGTGACGATGCCGGACGACGTGCCATCTCACTGATCAACCCCGGCCGCCAGGACGTCACCTCCGCCGTCGGCCTGCTGTTCACGGCTCTGCAGATCATGAATCCGCAGGAATCGATGACCGCCCACCGGCACGCGGCCTCGGCGCTGCGGTTCGTCATCGAGGGTGAGGGTGCGTGGACCATCGTCGAAGGCGACCGCCTGCGTGTGGGCCCCAACGACTTCGCCATCACGCCCAGCGGGACCTGGCACGAGCACGGCAATGCGGGTGAGACCGACCCCGTCATCTGGCAGGACGGGCTCGACATCCCGCTGGTCAACGCGCTCGACGCCAACTTCTACGAGGTCCATCCCGACGTCTACCAGACGCCCGGGGAGGTCGATAACAGCTCGTTCCTCGAGCACGGTGCCGGCATCCTCAAGCCCGCCGGCCGGACCTGGTCGAAGCGGTACTCGCCGCTTCTGGCCTTCCCGTGGGAGCAGACCTACGCGGCGCTCGAGATGCAGGCCAAGGTCAGCGAGGGCTCGCCCCACGACGGCATCATCATGGAGTACGTCAACCCGGTCACCGGCGGCTCGGTGATGCCGACCATGGGCGCACACATGCAGATGCTGCGTCCCGACGAGTCGACGAAGGCGCACCGCCACACGGGTTCGGTCGTCTACCACGTCGCCAAGGGCAAGGGCCACTCGATCATCAACGGCCAGCGCTACGACTGGAAGGAACACGACATTTTCGTGGTCCCGTCGTGGGCCTGGCATGAGCACGCCAACGACGACCCCAACAACGACGCGTGCCTGTTCTCGTTCAACGATTTCCCGATGATCAACTCGCTCGACCTGTGGGCTGAGGCCGTCTACACCGAAAACGACGGCCACCAGCCGGTCGCCTGACGTCGGCACGACCCCGGCCGTGCGCTGCCTGCGGCGCACGGCCGGCTCAATACTGGAGATGTGTTCGTGAAGCTGCTCACCTTCGTCACAACCGACGACCCCGCACCCCGCGCCGGCGTGCTGCTCGGCAACGAGGTCGTCGACCTCGCCGAGCTCGGCGCCCGGACCGGTGCTGACCTGCCCACCGACGCGCTTGCCTACGTCCGCGATCCGGCGCTGCTCGAGCGGGCGCGCGAGGTCGCCGCTGACGTGCCGGCCGACCTGCGCCACGACCTCGACGCGGTCACGCTCCGAGCGCCGCTGCGCCCCGGCAAGATCATCGGTGTCGGCCTCAACTACGTCGAACACGTCGACGAGTCGGCCCGCACCCTCGACACCGACAAGGACCTGCCCACCCGGCCGGTGCTGTTCTCGAAGCCCGGCACCGCGGTTATCGGGCCCGAGGAGGCGATCCGGCACAACGCCGCACTGACCAGCCAACTCGACTGGGAGGTCGAACTGGCCGTCGTCATCGGCAGGACGGCGTTCCAGGTGTCGCGGGAGCAGGCGCTCGACCACGTCTTCGGGTACGCGATCACCAACGACATCAGCGCCCGCGACCAGCGCCGCTCGGGGCAGTGGTTCTTCTCCAAGGGCCAGGACTCCTATGCACCGTTCGGGCCGTGGATCGTCACGGCCGACGAGATCACCGACCCGCAGACGCTGGACCTGTCGCTGCGCGTCAACGGCGAGGTCAAGCAGAAGTCGAACACCCGCCACATGCTGTTTCCGATCGCTGAGCTGATCGCCGACATCGCCACGGGCATGACCCTCGAGCCTGGTGACGTCATCGCGACCGGCTCACCTGCGGGCGTCGGTGCCGCTCAGACGCCGCCGCAGTACCTGCAGCCCGGTGACCGCGTCGAGCTCGAGATCGAGCAGATCGGCCGGCTCGCAAACCCGGTCGTCGCCGTCCAGTGATGCGCGCCGAACCACACGCCAACGAGGTGCCACGATGACACGACGCTATCGGATCGGGCAGATCGTCCCGAGCTCCAACATCACGATGGAGACCGAGATCCCGGCGATGTTCCGCGCCCGGGAACTGGTCGAACCGGAACGCTTCACGTTCCACTCGAGCCGCATGCGGATGACCGAGGTCACCCAGGAACAGCTCGAGGCCATGGACAACGATTCCGAGCGTTGCGCCGTGGAACTTGCGGATGCGCGCGTGGACGTCATGGGCTATGCCTGTCTGGTCGCGATCATGGCGCGGGGTGCCGGCTACCACTGCGTGTGCCAGGAGAAGCTGGAGAAGCGCGCGGCCGACGTCGGCTCGCCGACCCCGGTGATCACCAGCGCCGGTGCCCTCATCGAGGGCCTCAAGACGCTGCAGGCCGAGCGGATCGCCCTCATCGCGCCGTACATGAAGCCGCTGACCGCCAAGGTCGTCGACTACATCCAGGGCGAGGGCATCGAGGTGGTCGACCATCTCGCCCTCGAGATCCCGGACAACCTCGAGGTCGGCACGCGTGACCCCATGGCGCTGGTCGACCTCGTCGACGAGATCGACCACACCACGGCCGACGCCGTCGTGCTGTCCGCATGTGTGCAGATGCCCTCGCTCGAGGCGATCCAGGTCGTCGAGGACAAGGTCGGCAAGCCGGTCCTGTCCGCAGCGGTCGCCACCGTGCATCAGATGCTCAAGGCCCTCGACCTCAAGCGCATCGTCCCTGACGCCGGCGCACTGCTGTCGGGCCGGTACTAGCAGACCCGGGAGAAGATGCCGCGGCCGGCCCGAAACGGGCCGGCCGCTGGTGTCTGCTGCGAGTGACGTCGAGATCCACGCGTCGCTCGGGCTCGTTACACGGCGAGACCCTCGCTCAGTGCAGCGGCCATGGCGGTGACCTCGCGGCCGTAGGCCTCGATGGCTGCGCCCGTCACCGGCTCGCCGGGGCCGTACAGCGACAGGGCCAGGACGACATCGCCCGCCTCGCCGAAGATCGGGGCAGACACGTATGCGAACTCGTAGGTGGCCGTGGCGTCGAGCGTGGCGGGGTTGTACGCGCTACGGACGCCGGCGATGGCCGCGTGCAGCGGCGGGGGTGTGTGGCCCGGCACCCGGACCGGCACCTCGACCGAGACGGACTCGAGGTGCGCCGTTGCTCCGTGACCGAGGGCGACCACGTACCCGCGCTCGCGAATCCGTCCGGCGAGCTCCCGGCACGATGTGACCTCGTCGGCGCCGTCGTCGGGCTCCAGCCCGGCGATCCACGCATCGAACCTTGCCCGCCCGCCCCAGGCCGCGAACACCCCGCCCAACGGAGGGAGGAACGGCACCCGCTGGCCCACCCTGGTCGAGGCGGCGGAGTCTCGTGCGGGACCCGCGGACGCGGTGAGGATCAGCTGATCGCGGACAAGCGACACGAGCGTGCACTCGGTGTCGAGACGTGCCGCGAGGCGGTCGAGCTCGCCGCGCAGGCGGTCGACGAGTCTGAGCTGTCCGAGCAGGTCCTCGTCGACCGCGGCCAGCGAGGTCGGCACGAACGAGCCGTAACCACCGCGGTAGAAGACCAGGGGCACGGCGGCGGCCCCGGTGTCGAGCTGCTCGACCGCTCCGACCACGATGTCGTGGTCACCCGCCGCATGCACGGCGTCGACCGTGCAGTCGATGACGGCGACGCTGTCCTCGATCACCGGCATGCCCGTGATCGCGCTCGGCCGCCATCCGACGCCGTCGAACTTGCTCCCGGGATCGGCGGTGGCCATGCGCCGGCACACCGACTCCTGGTGGGCGCCCAGCACGTTGACACAGAACGAGCCCCGGGCCCGGATGCC
Organism: Actinomycetota bacterium; assembly: GCA_018335555.1. Taxonomy (GTDB): domain Bacteria; phylum Actinomycetota; class Nitriliruptoria; order Nitriliruptorales; family Nitriliruptoraceae; genus Egicoccus. The sequence goes on from JAGXST010000223.1 coordinate 15,757, forward strand.
CGCCCACGTTCGGGAGCCGCGCTGGGGTAGGAACGCCACCAACGGCGGATCGAGGGACACCGACGTGAACGAGCCGACCGTCATCCCGATCGGGCGTCCGGCCTCGTCGAGGCTCGTCACCACGACCACCCCCGTGGGGTGGCGGCCGAGGACCGATCGGAAGTGCTCGGGGTCGATGCGATCGGCCGTCGCGTCCGAGGTCATGCGGCGACCAGTGGCCGGCGCACGCCCTTCCTCTCGAGCCGTGGCAACACCTCGTCGGCGAAGTAGGGCAGTTCCCCGACGTAGTCGAAGAAGGCCAGCGTGGTGCCGCCGACGCCCGTGGAGCACATGGCCTCGAGCTCGTCGGCGACGTCGTCGGGGGACCCGACCAGCGGGTAGCTCCCGTGGCCTGCAGCGAAGCGCCACCGGAAGTTCTCCAGCATCTCCTTCGAGAACGACTGGGCGTGCATGTTCTGCAGTGCCATGAGGCGATCGACGGCGTCCCAGTCGGCATGTTCGTCGGCATACCAGCGGTAGAACTCCTGCGCCTCCTCGCGCGTCGGACGGCACACCACGTGGCTCGAGGTGAGCACGCCGACCTCGCGGCTGCGGTGTGCGGTCGCCTCGCGGATCGAGGCGACGACGCGCTCCGCCATGGCGAGATCGACGAACGGGGTGAAGATGAAGTCGGCGTTGTTCGCAGCGAACTCGCGGCCCTGGGACGACGCGCCGGCGTTGAAGATCGGAACGCGGCCGTACGTGGGCTTGGGGTCGCTGGCCGCACCCGTGAGCTTGAAGTAGGTGCCGTCGTGGTCCCACGAGCCTGGTCGCGACCACAGCTCACGGATGACGTCGAACCACTCCTGGGCGAACGCGTAACGCTCGTCGTGTTCGGCCGGCAGATCCCGGCCGAATGCGTCGTACTCGGGCTTGTTCCAGCCCGCGACGACGTTGAGGCCGGCACGACCCGGGGCGATCTGGTCGATCGTGGCGATCTGCTTGGCCGTGACCAGCGGGTGGTTGAAGGCGGTGTGGATGGTGGAGAAGACCGTCAGGCGCTCGGTGCTGGCCAGCAGCCCGGCCGCCCACGGGATGGGTTCGAGGACGCCTTCGTGGAAGTTGGTGTCGCCGCCGTACCCGATCCAGCGGGCGATCGGCAGCATGAAGTCGATGCCGACCTCGTCCGCGATCCTGGCCAGCGCCAGGTTGTCCTGCCACGACCCCGACCAGCGGTCCGGTGCCTTGGTCACGGCCAGACCGCTGCTGCAGTTGGCGGAGAAGATGCCGAGCTTCATGCCGTTGTCACGCATCAGAGGCCAGTTCATGACGGTTCCTTGTGGGACGAGTCCTTGTGGGACGAGGCGGACACGGAAGAGGCAGCCGCCGCCGAGGTCTCGGACGGGCGGCCTTCGACCATCACGAGCACGTTGTCGTGATGCTTCTGCAGATGCTGGACCTCACCTACGACGATGAGATGGTCGCCGCCGGGATAGCGCGCCCAGACGTGGCACTCGATGTGCGCGGCGGCGCCGGCGATGAGCGGCGTGCCGAGCGGCCCCTGCGTGGTGACCACGCCGGCGAATTTGTCGCCACCCGACGACGCGAAGTGCCAGCACAGCTCGACCTGGTCGGCGGCGAGGATGCTGACGCCGAACACCTCGGCCGTGGCGTGGGTGTCGTAGCTGACCGAGTCGACGTCCGGGCACCACGACACCAGTGGCGGGCTCTGGGACAGCGACGTGAAGCTGTTGGCGGTCCGAGCCGCGACCTCGCCTTCGGCCGTACGGCTGGTGACGACCGCAACCCCGGTCGCCCACGTGCGCATGACCGCCTTGAAGGCGTCGGGCGCCAGTGGAGCGACGGTGGAGCGAGCAGCTGAGGACATGCGCACAACTCATAGTTTACTGTATAACCGGGAAAGGTGTTAATAAAGAATAGGAGCCATCGCCCCCCGGCGTCAAGCGGCAGTCGCCACCGGCGCGCCAGGTGACGAACTCAATTGACTCTTCTCCAAGGTCATGCGTAATCTATTGACTTGACCAGGAGAGAATCAGTGCGCAAATTTGCCGTTGCCCTGTGCGTGGTGCTGGCCGCCACGGCCTGTGGCGGTGGAGGCGGGACCGGCGACGACACGGAGCCGACCGCCGATGCCACCGAGACCGAGCCCGAGACCGCCGCGTCCGAGGCCGAAGAGCCCGCCGATGAAGGCGAGGGGGACCAGGAGGTCCTGTCGCTCAAGGTCGGCGTGATTCCGATCATCGACACCGCCCCGATCTACATGGCCCGCGACAACGGCATCTTCGAGAGCCACGGCCTCGAGGTGGAACTGGTCGAGGGGCAGGCGGGCGCCGCCGCGGTCGCCGCGATCACCAGCGGCGAACTCGATTTCGGTTTCGCGGCTCCGGTGCCCGAGATCCAGGCGCAGGGGCAGGGTCTCGACCTCGTGGTCGTCGCAAACGCCTACTCGCAGGGCGAGGAGCTCAGCCAGGCCGTCGTGACCACTGCCGACAACCCCGCCGAGTCGATCAGAGACCTCGGTGGAATGACCATCGCCGGCAACGCCCTGCAGGCCGTCAACGAACTCGTCGTGCGCGCCGCCTACCAGGAGGCCGGTGGCGACCCGAGTGAGCTCGAGTTCATCGCCCTGCCCTACCCGGACATGCAGGCCGCGCTCGAGTCGGGCTCCATCGACGCCGCGTTCCTGATCGAGCCCTTCCTGTCGCGGGCGATCGGCAGCGGCAACTTCAAGGCCGTGTCCGAGAATCCGCAGATCGAGCTGGTCGGCGTGGGCAGTTCACTGTCGTCGTACTTCACCTCGCAGGCCTACATCGACGCGAACCCCGAAGCGGTCGATCGGTTCGTGGCAGCCATGGCCGAGGCGAACGAGTTCGCCGACGCCAACCCCGACGAGGTCCGCGCTGCGATTCCGACCTTCACGGCAATCGCTGCCGAGGTGGCCGAGGGCATCGCCATCGGCCAGTACCTCCCCGAGGTGGACGACGCCGTGTACGAGGTGTTCGGGCGTTACATGACCGAGTACGGCTGGATCCCGGCGGAGCCGGACCTGTCGACGTTGCTCTACCGTCCCTGAGGATGCAGCGAACTCCGCGGGCGTCGCGACCTCCGGTCGGGCGCCCGCGGCGCGTGTCAGCCCACGTTGGCCAGCAGGGCCTGCAGCCGTTGCGGGTCCAGTCGTCCCGCCGGCGACGCGATACCGGTGGAGACCAGGATGTGGTCGACGAGGTCGGCGACCTCGCCGACATTGTCGGGGGTGACGCCGCTGGCCAGGGCCAGGGGGTGTTCGCCCAGCCCTTCGCGCAACGCCAGCAGGCGGGTGTGGTCGATCGGTTGCCCCGTCCCCGGACCGGACGTGGTCGCGACATCGACGTTGCCCCGGGCCAACGCGCCGAGCGCCGGCAGCGCCTCGAGTTCGACGGGCTGCTGGTACTTGAAGGCGACGCCGCCGAAGTGCCGCCCGGTCCACCGGAGACGTTCGCGCGCCGCGGCAAAGCCGGCGACCTCGTCGCCGACCCCGGCCGGCGTCACTCCGGAGTTGTCGGTCCAGAGTGCGTCGAGCGCAATGCCCTCGGGCAGGCGCTCGTGCAGGACCTCCAGCGACGCGGTCGGCGATCGTTTGATCACGTTGGCGCCGAGAAACAGCTGCGGGAGCGCTGCACGGACCGCCCGGATCGCGGCGACGAGCCGATCGTCGTCGGCGTCGTGGTCGATCAGGAACACTCCGTCCGCGCCCCTGTCGACGGCGAGTTCGGCGTCTTCCACCACATCCGGGATGTCGGCGACGTGGATGACGGGATAGACCTTGGGGGGCCGGGATGTCACGGGCGCTCCTGTGCCGGTGTCCGGACTGTAGAGCCCGGGAGGGTGCGTCGATGAAGCACGCTGCCACCGCCGACATGAGCCGCACGTTGCTCGGCCACGTCGGGATCACCACGCCGGACCTGGATGCGAGCCTTGCGTTCTACGCCGACGTGTTCGGCTTTCGTCCCCGGCGTCCGGTCGACACCATCGCCTCCGAAGATGGCCGGGCCGCGGTGTTCCGCGCGCTGTTCGGGCCGGGCTGGGCGGGCTGCCGGATGACCGTGCTCGCGGCGCCGCTCGGTCCGGACCTCGAACTGTTCGAGTTCGTCCCGACCATCGAGTCGACGCCTGCCGGCCCCGGCGACTGGCCGATCGCGTGGCGGGCACCGGGACCGTTCCACGTCAGTTTCCCGTGCGGCGACGTGCAGGCAGTGGCGGACCGTGTCACCGCGGCCGGCGGCACACTCGTCAGTGACATAGTGGTCACCGCCCGCTACGAGCTGTGTTACGCCACGGATCCCTTCGGCACCGTGATCGAACTGCAGCGGGCGGTGTCACCGTGACGAGCGCCGACGTCGTCATCGTCGGCAGCGGGATCAACGGGCTCGTCGCCGGCGCCCTGCTCGCCCGCGCCGGGCTGGCGGTCACGGTCCTGGAGGCCGCGGACACGCCTGGAGGAGCGATGGCCAGCGCCGAGCTGACCCTGCCCGGCTACCGCCACGACGTCATGGCCAGCTGGCTCGGCACCTTCGTCAACGGTCCGGCCTGGCCCCTGCTGTGCGACGACCTCGAACCCCGTGGCCTGCGCATCCAGGCTGCCGAGGGATGGGTGACCGCGACCGCGGGCTGTGACGGACGCGTCGTCAAACTGCACCGCGATCCCGCACGATCCGTCGAGGCGTGGGCGCGTGCCGACGCGCGCGCCTACCGGTCCGACCTCGCGCGCATCCGCCGGCTCGCGCCGCGCCTGCAGGCGTTGCAGGCCCGTCCTGACCTGCGGGGACGGGGCGCCGCCCGCGATCTGCTCGGCCTTGTGCGTGCTGTCGGACTGCGTGGGATCGCTCCGACCGTCCGCGACGCCGTGTCGAGCGGTCAGGCCTGGACCGCCCGCAACTACCTCGGCGACGAGGTCGACCGCCTGGCGGCACCGTGGCTGTTGCATGCAGGGCTCGCTCCCGACGCGGCCGGCGGGGGAGTGATCGGGCCCATGCTTCTGTCCGGGCTGCATCGCGCCGGGATGCCCGTTGCGATCGGGGGAATCGGCCGACTGGTCGACGCGTTGTGTGCGGTCATCACCGACCACGGTGGCGAGATCGTCACCGGTGCGGCGGTCGATCGGATACTGGTGGAAGGCGGCCGTGCCAGCGGCGCGTGCGCCGCCGACCACGTGTATCCGGCGGCACGGGCGGTGCTGGCGTCGGTTCCCGTCGACGTGCTGTACGACCGGCTGCTCGCCGAGGCCCGCGAGCGGCCCACAGGACTCTCCGAACAGGCCCGTCGGGTGCGGACCGGCCGCTCGGCGATGCAGATCCACCTGGCGTTGACGGCTCCCCTCCAGTGGAACGACCCCGCCCTGAACGAGGTCCCGCTGGTCCATCTCGCCGACGGCAGCGCCGCGGTCGCCCTCTCGTGTGCAGAGGCCGCGACCGGGCTGTTGCCCCGTGCGCCGGTCGTGGCGGTCGGCCAGCACACCGTCCTGGACGCGACGCGTGCACCCGCCGGTGCCGCCACGCTGTGGCTGCAACTGCCAGCCGTCCCCGAGATCCCCCACGGCGATGCGGCACACGCCAATGAGGCAGCCGTGCCGGGCTGGCATCCCGACACCCTCGACCTCTTCGTCGACCGTGTCATCGACCGCATCGCGGTGCATGCACCCGACATCCGCACCAGGATCGCAGCGAATTCGGTGCTCACCCCCGTCGACCTCGAGGCGCGCAACCGCAACCTGCGGCACGGTGACCCCTACGGCGGTGCGACGGAGCTGGACCAGACGGCGGTCTGGCGGCCATTTCCGGGTGCAGCGCGACTGCAGCGGGCGATCCCCGGGCTGTGGCACATCGGTGCCTCCTCGCACGGTGGCCCCGGTCTCGGTGCCACCTCTGGCGTGGCCGCAGCCCAGGCGCTGCTGCGTGGTTCGCGTCGGGCTGGCGGAGGCGCTAGAGTGCCTTACGCTTGAGCGAGGTAAAGTGTTATCTATTATCGCCTTGTGATGAGAGGTAGTCGGGTGACCGAGGGCACCGCGAACAAGCACGGGCGCACCCGCGTGGTCCTGCTCGGCACCGGGGGTGGCCCGACCATCCACAAGAACGCCAGCCGGCACGGACCGGCGAACGTCGTCCTGGTCGACGACGTGCCCTATCTGGTCGACGCGGGCGAGGGCGCCCCGCGGCAGTTCGTCAGGGCGCAGCTCGATCTGACCACCGTCGGGCACGTCTTCATCACGCACCAGCACTTCGACCACAACAGCGAACTGGGCAACTTCGTCGCCTACCAGTGGTTCGCCGGACGTCGCGAACCGGTCGACATCTGGGGACCGCCGCGGCTGACCGGTCTGCTGGACGACTACATCAGCCAGAACTCGTTCGACTTCGAACTGCGCGAGAAGGAAACCGGTCGCCCACCGTTCCACCCGATTCCACGGCCGCACGAACTCGACATGGACGGGCCACTGCGCGACGGGCCCATCGTCGCCCTGCTCGACGAGCGCGTCACCGTCCGTGCGATGCGTGTCAACCACGGCCTCGTTCCCTCCGTCGCATACCGCTTCAGCACGCCGGACCTCGAGATCGTCTTCAGCGGTGACCGCGGCGGCGAGGACGACATCGCGGCCTTCGCCCGCGGTGCGGACGTGCTCGTGCACGAGGTCCTGCATTACGAGGCCATGCTCGAGACCTTCCCCAACGCACCCGAGCCGGTGCTCAAGCACTACCGCGAGGACCACACCTCGCCGCAGGACGTCGGGCGCGTGGCCACCGAGGCCGGGGTGGGCACGGTCGTGCTCAACCACGTGCTGCCCGACAACGACCTCGTCTCCGACACCGAATGGGTCGAGCTCGTCCAGGAGACCTTCGATGGCCATGTCGTTCTCTCTACCGATCTGATGGAGTTGTGATGCGTGTTCGAACTGTCCTGTCCCGCCGTCTGGTAGCCGTAACCTCGGCCGCGGTCCTGCTTGCCGCCTGCGGCACAGGCGGCAGTGACGCAACGGGAGGTGAGACCGAGCAGGCCGCCGAGGGTGCGCAGCCGGACGCCGTCGGCGACGGCGAGCTCTCGACCGTCCGCGTCTCGCTGTTGCCGACCGTGACGAAGGCGCCGATGTATCTCGGCATGGAGAAGGGCTTCTTCGCGGAGGAGGGCCTCAACGTCGAGGAGAACGTCGTTCAGAGCGGCGCGGCCGTCACCGCCGCGGTCATGAGCGGCGAGGCGCACTTCGCCAGTAGCGCGCTGGTGCCCACCGTGACTGCCGCCGACAAGGGGCTCGACGTCCGCGTCGTCATGACTGCGGCTTCGGCCACCCCGCCCGACGCTCCGACTGATGCCTACGGCGACTCGGTGATCATCGTGGCCGAGGACAGCGACATCCAGTCGATCGCCGACCTCAACGGCACGACCATCGCGGTGAATGCGCTGCAGGCGGGACTCGAACTCGCCGTCCGTGGCACCGTCGACCGACTCGGGGGAGACTCCGACACGATCGAATTCCTCCCGGTCCCGTTCCCAGAGATGGTCACCGCACTCAACGACGGGCACGTGGATGCGATTGCACCACTCGAGCCGTTCGTCAGCTCGGCCACCGCTGCCGGCCACCGGGTCCTACACCACGCATTTCCGTACGACCCGGATGAGACCGGCGAGTTCGTCAACTCCGTGTACTTCACCAGTGGTGTCTATGCCGACGAGAACCCCGAGATCGTCGCCGCGTTCCGTCGGGCGATCGAACGCTCCAACGCGTATGCAGAGGAGCACCCAGACGAGGTGCGTTCGATGATTCCCATCTACACGGGTATCAGCGAAGAGGTCGCCGCCAAGATCGCGCTGCCGAGCTACCCGTCGGTCATGGACCTCGACGCGTATCGCGCCGAGATTGAGTTGATGGCGTACTACGGCTTCATCTCCGGTCCCGTCGACGAAGCCCGCTTCTACCTCGACTGACGGGAGCTCGACATGTCCGCAGAGGCGCCTGCCCAGCTGATCGCCGCCCTGGCGGCCGGCACGGTCGAACTCGTCGACCTCACCCAGCCGTTGTCCGAGCAGACCGTGGTCATGCGCGTGCCGGCCCCGTTCGTCAACACGCGACCGTTGCGGATGACCGAAATCTCGCGATACGACGACCGCGGGAAGCGCTGGTACTGGAACGATCTCGAACTCGGCGAGCACATCGGGACGCACGTCGACGCGCCGGTCCACTGGGTGTCGGGGCAGGACGGGCACGACATCGCCAGTGTGCCGCTCGAGCAACTGGTCGGGCCGGCTGTCGTCCTCGACTGCACGGCGCAGGTTGCCGACGACCCGAACTATCTCGTCGATCTCGACCACCTTCAGGCCTTCGAGGCCGAGATCGGCGGGTTCCCGGCGGGCGGTTGGCTGCTCGTCCACTCGGGCTGGGATCGGCGCGCCGGTAGCGCCGCCGAATTTCTGAACAACGCGGGCGGCATGCCGCAGACACCCGGGATGGCACCGGGCGCCGCGCGTTACCTGGCCGATTCGCCGCTGATGGGCATCGGCGTCGAGACGGTCGGCACGGACGCAGGCCTGTCACCGACATTCGATCCCCCGACACCGGTGCACCACCACATGCTCGGGGCGGGCAAGTGTGGTGTCACGTCCCTGACCAATCTCGACCGCCTCCCCACGGTCGGCGTCATGGTCGTCGTCGCACCGCTTCGTCTGGTCAACGGCAGCGGCAGCCCCGCGCGTGTGATCGCCTTCGTGCCGAGTGAGGCGCGCCCGTCCCGCTGATTCCGGACAGGCGGGGCTGCGTGCCCCGGACCCATGGCCGTGATCCTGGACCGGCTCGCGCCCGTAGGGTGGCGGATCGGCCGGAACGAGGAGTGTGGCTTGGTCACCGTCGGCTTCCATGCCTCGCACGAGCAGTTGACGCCCCGCGCGGCCCTGGATGCCGTCCGTCACGCCACCGCTGCCGGGTTCCACGCCGCGATGTGTTCGGACCACCTCGCCCCGTGGGGTGAACGGCAGGGCGAATCGGGCTACGCGTGGTCGTGGCTCGGTGCCGCGCTCGAGGCGACCGACGTCTCCTTCGGCGTCGTCACCGCGCCCGGCCAGCGCTACCACCCCGTGATCGCGGCGCAGAAGATCGCGACCCTGGGACAGATGTACCCCGGACGGTTCTGGGCGGCGCTCGGCTCCGGCGAGAACATCAACGAACACGTCACCGGCGACCGATGGCCGGACAAGCCCACGCGCGACGCCCGGCTGCTCGAGTGCGTCGAGGTGATGCGGGCGCTCCTCGCCGGCGAGGAGGTGACCCACGACGGGCTGGTCCGGGTCGACCGGGCCAAGCTGTGGACCCTGCCCGAGCAGACGCCGGCCCTAGTGGGCGCCGCGGTCAGCGCGGAGACCGCCGGGGTCGTCGGCGGCTGGGCCGACGGACTCATCACGGTCAACCAGCCTGTGGACGTGCTCGAGAAGGTCATCACCGCGTTCCGGGACGCCGGCGGCGACGGCAAGCCGGTCCACGTGCAGGCGCACGTGTCCTGGGCGGCCACCGACGACGAGGCACTGGCCATCGCCCACGACCAGTGGCGCACCAACGTGTTCCCGTCGACGCTGGCCTGGAACCTCGGCTTCCCGGAGCAGTTCGACGCTGCCGCGGAACACGTGCCGCCCGACGCCGTCCGGACGCCGGTCCTGGTCTCGGCCGACCTCGACCAGCACGTCGAGTGGTTGTCGCAGATCGCCGTGCTCGGCGTCGACGGCCTCTACCTCCACCACGTCGGCAAGCAGCAGCGCGAGTTCGTCGACGCGTTCGCCGAACGGGTCGTGCCCGTCCTCGCCGACCTCTGATCTGCCAGGAGATGCGATGAGCAGCGCCCGCACCGCCGACCTGTGGTGGAAGAACGCCATCGTGTACTGCCTCGACGCCGAGACCTTCTACGACAGCGACGGGGACGGCACGGGCGACCTGGTCGGCCTGACCGAGAAGATCGACCACCTCGCCGGCCTCGGGGTCACCTGCCTGTGGCTGATGCCGTTCTTCCCGACGCCCGGCCGCGACGACGGCTACGACATCACCGACTACTACGGCGTCGACGAACGGCTCGGATCGTTGGGTGACTTCGTCGCGCTGGTCCGCACGGCCAAGGACCGCGGCATGCGCGTGATCATCGACCTGGTGATCAACCACACCTCCGACCAGCACCCGTGGTTCAAGTCGGCCCGCCGCAGCCCGAACTCGCGCTTCCGCGACTACTACGTGTGGCAGGACGAACCCCAGGACGATCCCGACACCGGTGTGGTCTTCCCCGACGCCGAGGACAGCATCTGGAGCTACGACGACCAGGCCGAGCAGTACTACCTGCACCACTTCTACAGCCACCAACCCGACCTCAACATCGGCAACCCGGTCGTGCGCGAGGAGATGGCCAAGATCGCCGGGTTCTGGCTCGAACTCGGCGTGGACGGGTTCCGGGTCGACGCGGTGCCCTACCTGCTCGAGACCGGTGGCATCGACGGCGACCTACGGCTCGACCCCCACAGCTACCTCAAGGACCTGCGCGCCTTCATGGCCCGCCGCCGCGGCGACGCCGCCCTGCTCGGCGAGGTGAACCTGCCAAACGACGAGCTGGTGGCGTACTTCGGCGACGAGCAGGCCGACGAGATCCAAATGCTGTTCGCCTTTCCGCTGATGCAGCAGATCTATCTCGCCTTCGCCCGTCAGGACGCCCGCCCCCTCGCCGAGGCGCTGCGTGACCTGCCGGCGGTGTCCGATGCGAGCCAGTGGGCGATGTTCCTGCGCAATCACGACGAGCTCACCCTCGACAAGCTCAGCGACGACGAGCGCGAGGAGGTGTTCGCCGCGTTCGGACCCGACGAGGACATGCAACTGTTCGGACGCGGTCTGCGGCGGCGGCTACCACCGATGCTCGACGGCGACCAGCGCCGGCTGCGGCTCGCGTACAGCCTGATGTTCTCCCTGCCCGGTACCCCGGTGCTGTTCTACGGCGAAGAGATCGGGATGGGCGAGAACCTCGACATCGACGGCCGCCTCAGCGTGCGTACCCCGATGCAGTGGTCCGACGACAAGAACGGCGGGTTCTCCGACGTCGCCCCGTCACGCCTGCGCCGTCCGGTCACCGAGGGGCGCTTCGGGCCACTGGCCGTCAACGTCGCCGACCAGGAACGCGACCCCGACTCGCTGTTGAACTGGATGCAGCGTCTGATCCGCAAGCGCCGCGAGACCCCCGAGTTCGGGTGGGGAGCATGGGACGTGCTCGACGCCGGCGACGACGCCGTGCTCGCGCACCGGTGCGCCTGGGAAGGCGGCACGGTCCTCGCACTGCACAACCTCGCCGACGCCCCGCGCGAGATCACGCTGCGGATCCCCCAGATCGACGACGGCCACCTGGTCGACCTGCTCGAGACGCGCAGCACGACCCATCGACTCGACGGCGGCCGGGTGGACCTCAAGCTCGAGGGCTTCGGTCACCGCTGGTTGCGCCTGCGCGGATCTGTCTAGATCGAGGTCCTCCCCGCGGTGGTCGAGGGGCCGGTCGACCCTGGCCGACGGCAGCTCGGCGAGGGACGATGGGGTCGTACTCCCGGGAGGAGGGACTCATGACCAGGATCGTGGTCGGGGTCGACGGCTCGCCGGCCTCGCGACAAGCATTGAGCTGGGCCGCCGGCGAGGCCGCGTTGCGCGGGGCGGTGCTCGACGTGGTCCACGTCCACGACCCGACGCCCGTCTACGAGGTCTACCGCTATCCCTACGGCCTGCCCACGGCGGTGGACCAGGAACGGCACGACGAGGAGATGGAGCGGTACGCCGTCAAACTCCTCGCCGAGATGGTCGGCGAACTCGACCAACGGTTGCACACCCGGGTCGAGCAGCGCGTGATCGTCTCGCCCCGCCCGGCCCGCGCCCTGCTCGAGCACGCCGCCGGAGCCGACCTGCTGGTCCTGGGCTCGCGCGGCCATGGCGGATTCGCCGGGCTGCTCCTCGGATCGGTCAGCAACCAGTGTGTCCACCATGCCACCTGCCCGGTGGTGGTGGTCCCGGAGGGGAAGGAAGGACCATGAGCCTGGTCGCGGAACACCTCGAGCAGCGCGGCCTGCGGTTCGAGGTCCTTCCCCATCCCCGTGCGGACACGGCCCTCGACGAGGCGCGGGCACTCGACGTACCCGCCGCCGAGGTCGTCAAGGCGATCGTGCTCGACATCGAGACCGGTCATGCGCTGGCGCTGCTGCCGGCCGATCGGCGTCTCGACCTGCGCAAGGTCGAAGCGGCGCTCGAGGTCGACGAGGTGAGGCTGGCCTCGGAGGACGAGATCGCCACCGACTTCCCGGAGTTCGAACTCGGTGCACTTCCGGCACTGCCGTCGCTGCTGCACGTGCCGGTGGTGATCGACCCGACCGTCCTCGAACACGCGAGCATCACGTTCGCCGCAGGTCACCAGCGCGAATCCGTCCGGGTGACACCGGTGGCCCTGTTGACCGGCGCGACGGTGTCCATCACGCCGATCACCCGTCCGATGGACTAGGGGTGCGGGTGGCGGTCTCCGACCGGATCCATCAGTGACGCCACCTCGCAGCTTGGTTAGGCTGGGCGAGTAGCAGGAAGCTGCCGCGCCGTTGCTGCGCGGCCACCATGCTGCGGGACACCGATGGTGTCCCTCGCGGGTGCGGTCGTGTGGTTGATCGTTCACGTGGCCCGGTTTGGGCGCACGAAACGATCGGCCCCATGATGGTTGATGACCTCGCCCTGCGGGCGGCTTTCCGGGACTTCACCCAGGCGGTGCTCGGCCCCTATGACGTGGACCGCATGCTGCACCTGCTCACCGACCAGGTCGTTGCGGTGCTCGGTGTCGATGGGGCCGGGGTGTCGCTCGCCACTGGAGACGGTACGCATCTGAAGTTCGTGACGGCGACCAGCGACGACATCGCAGCGGTGGAGGACGTGCAGGTCTCGCTCGGCGAGGGGCCCTGCCACGAGGCGTACCGGACCGGCCAGCAGGTCACGGTGCCCTATCTCGAACTCGAAGACCGATGGCTCAACTACCGCAAGGTCGGCCTCGAGCGTGGGATGCGTGCCGTGGCGGGGATCCCGATGCCGGTGACCGACCGGCGGATCGGTGCCCTCAACCTCTACCGCCTTCGGCCGCACTCGTGGGGGAGGGAAGAGCTCGAGACGGCACAGCTGCTTGCGGACATGGCCTCGGGGTACATCCTCAACGCCAACCAACTCGACGACGCACAGACGCGCTCGGAGGAGAACCTCAAGCGAGCACTCGAGAGCCGTGATGTCATCGGACAGGCCAAAGGCATCCTGATGGCTCAGCACCAGTTGACGGCCGAGGCGGCGTTCGAGCTGCTGCGTCGCACCTCCCAGGACCAGAACGTCAAGCTGCGTGAGCTCGCTGCCCAGGTCGTGGAAGCCGAAGCGCGCCGGACGAAACCAACTGATGGGGCCGACTGAAGGGCAGGGGTCCCGGCCAGGTGCACTGTTCGGCCTACGTGGCGCTCAGCGGCGGGGACGGAACCGCAGGGTGAACATGTCGAGGGTGCCGGGCAGCGGCGGGCCGGCGTGAAGGGGGTGCTCCGGAGCCAGCCGGGGATCGAGCCGCGAGAGCAGCACCCCGAGGAAGGCACTGGTGGTCAGCAACACCAGGTTGCGACCGGGGCACACGGCCGGACCGCCGCTGAACGGCAGCAGGGGCCAGCCGTCGGTGAGGTCGCCGAGCTCACGACCTCCGGTGCGGCCCTCCCACACGTCGGGGGCGAACCGGTCGGCATACGGCAGGTGCCGGTCGTCGCGGTGGAAGTAGGGCGCGAAGATCGACAGGGTGGTCCCTGCCGGCAGCGTCCCGGTCGCCCAAGTCGTCTCGATGGTGGTCTCGCGCAGGATGTGCGGGGTCGTCGGGTACAGCCGTAGCGACTCGAGCACGCTCGCGCGCAGCCCGGTCGACTGGTGCGGCTCGTGCAGGTCGACCGACGCGAGCTCGTCGAGGCACCGGTCGGCATGCTCACGGTGCGCGGCGATCAGCGCCAGGGCCCGGTAGCCGGCCCAGGCGGCTGCGTCGTAGGCGAACAACCACTGCGGGACCTGCTGCTCCGGTTCGGTGACCTCGGTCGTCGGGGTGGACGCGGTCACGCCGGCGAGGCAGTCCGGTTCTGCGCGGTCGAGGTGACCACGGAGCTGGCGCAGGAACCGCTCCCTGGTCTGACGTGACTTCGGCTTCAGGAACGCCCAATTGGCCGACGCCCGCAGCTCACCGAGCAGATCGGTCACCGCATGGTCGTCGCGGGCGGCGTCGCCGAGCACGACGCGGCGGACGGCCCGCATCCACGCGGCGGCGTAGTCGTCCCACACCAGTTCGCCCGTCTCGCGGACGCGGTCGATCAGGACCTCGGCCTCCGCGACCACCTTGTCCAACAGCGCTCCCGCGCGTGGGTGGACGGCGAGATCGCTGCCCAGCACCTGCTCGTTGAACCGCCGCCGGTCGGCCCGCTCGGCGCCGCGGGATGCCAGCACCCCGTGGGGCTGGAAGTGCGACAGCGCCGCGCGCTTCTCTCGCGTGGCCGGCGCGAACGGCTCGGGTGACCCGCTTAGCACCCGCTTGACGTCCTCGGGCTCGAGCACGAGCCCCACCTTGCGCAACGGGACCCGAAGCAACAGCGGCCCCGGACCGTAGGTGTGCGCCAGCTGCTGCATCCGCCGCACCGCTCGCCGGTCGAGCTCCAACTTCTGGGCCATGCGGACCATTGGCGGCCTGCGCACGATCACGCCCTTGCCGAACACCGGCAGCAACACCTGTGACACCGCCGAGATCGTGTCCGAGACGGACGCCGTCGGGACGGGTGTGGTCGGACTCGTCGACATGTGTGCTCCCGTCGTTGAACCCCGAAGGTGGAGCATCGTGCGGATCGTCGACCCTCGATACCACGGCCGAAAGCGCCCACCGACGCTGAAACTTCACTGAGAGCCGGATGCCCTCCGTCCACAGCGTCGCGGACGGCGCGCACCGTTCAACGACGAAACGCGGACGGTCGACGTCGTTCGGCCGTACCCGACCAGCGCAACTCGGCCGACGGCGTACAAGCTGAACCGAAGTGACCGCCCTCGGCGGCCGACGCGGCTCTTGGTCCTGCACCAGGTGCCTGCTCGGAGGAAGCATGAACCGCGCCATCCCCCATGTACCCGGACCGCGGTCCTGACGTGGACGACTCGCCGATCGAGGCGTTCCGGTCCCCCGCTGCGCTTCGCCATCAGCGCCGAGCGGTCCTCGTCGAACGGGCCGGGTGGGTCGGCATGCTGTTGCTGATCGTTGCGGCGCTGGCCGGTCTGCTCGGCCCGGGTCCCCTGAGCCACACCAGCAGCGGCAGCTCCGACGGGTCGCTGGAGGTGGACTTCTCGCGGTTCCTTCGAAGCGGCGCCACCACCGGCCTCGACATCTCGCTGACGCTGAGCGATCCGAGCGAGCAGCCACGCGTGCGGATCGACGCCGACTATCTCGACGCGTTCTCCATCGATGATGTCCGCCCGGCACCCGCCGAGGTGATCGCACGCGGCGATCAGCTCGAGTTCGTCTTCGCCGCTCCTGAGGCGCCACGGATCGCCATCTCGTTCGACCTCACCGCGCAACAGTTCGGTCGCAGGGCCGGGACCGTCGAGGTCGGCGACAGCACCACCGCATCCATCACCCAGTTCATCTATCCCTAGGAGCCCGTCGTGGACGCCGTTCTGCGAGCCGCTGCGGTCTACGGCTTTCTGCTGATCATCATGCGCATCTCGGGCAAGCGGACACTGGCACAGGTCACCGCGTTCGACCTGGTGCTGCTGCTGATCATCGGCGAGGCCACCCAACAGGCCCTGCTCGGCAACGACTTCTCGGTCACCAACGCTGTCATCGTCATCACGACGCTCATCGGGATCGACATCGCACTCTCGCTGGTGAAGGAGCGCTGGCCGCGGCTTGGGAGGATCACCGAAGGGAAACCGCTGGT
>JAGXST010000224.1 GCA_018335555.1 Actinomycetota bacterium
GCGCTGGCGAAGGGCGGGGTCGACGCCGACCGGGTCGGCTACACCGTCATGGGGCACGTCCTGCAGGCCGGCCAGGGCCAGATCACGGCCCGCCAGGCTGCCGTCGAGGGCGGCATCGGGATGAACATCGCGGCCGAGACCATCAACAAGGTCTGCCTGTCCGGGATGACCGCGATCTCGCGGGCCCGCGACCTGATCCGCGTCGGCGACTTCGACCTCGTCGTCGCCGGTGGCATGGAGTCGATGTCCAACGCGCCCTACGTGCTCGACAAGGCCCGGTTCGGGCTCCGGATGGGCGACGCGACGCTGACCGACGTGATGATGCACGACGGCCTGACCTGCGCCTTCGACGGCTGCGCCATGGGCCTGGCCACCGACAACTACCAGTCCGACAAGAACCTCGAGATCACCCGCGAGCAGCAGGACGAGTGGTCCGCCCGCTCGCACGAGCGTGCTGCCCGGGCCTGGAAGGACGGGCTGTTCGACGACGAGGTCGTCTCCGTCGAGGTGCCGCAGCGCAAGGGCGACCCGCTGACCGTCACGCAGGACGAGGGCATCCGCGAGGGCACCACCGCCGAGTCGCTGGGTGGCCTGCGGGCCGCCTTCACCAAGGAGGGCTCGATCACGGCCGGCAACGCGTCGCAGATCTCCGACGGGGCGGCCGCACTGGTCCTGGCCAGCCGCGAGAAGGCGGACGAACTCGGCCTGCCTGTCCTGGCCACGGTCCGCTCGTGGGGCACGGTCGCCGGTCCCGACCCCTCGCTGCACCACCAGCCCTCGGCCGCCATCCGTGACGCAGCAAGCCGCATCGACGCCGACCCGTCCGGGTTCGACCTCTACGAGATCAACGAGGCCTTCGCCAGCGTCGCGATCGCGTCGACCCGCGACCTCGGCCTGGACGAGGGCAAGGTCAACGTCAACGGCGGCGGTATCGCGCTCGGCCATCCCATCGGTGCCTCCGGTGCCCGGATCGTCGTCTCGCTGATCGCGGCACTGCGTCAGCGCGGCGGCGGCACCGGTGCGGCCGCGCTGTGCGGCGGCGGAGGCCAGGGTGACGCGCTGCTGGTGTCGGTCGAGTAGGGCCGGTGACGGGACGGGTCGACCTCAACTCCGACCTCGGCGAGTCCTACGGCGCCTGGGTGCTGGGCGACGACGCCGCGGTGCTCGCGTCGGTGACCAGCGCCAACGTGGCATGCGGCTTCCACGCCGGTGATCCGTCCGTGCTCCGCCTCACCACGATGCAGGCCGTCGCCGCCGGCGTGGTGGTCGGCGCCCAGGTCGGCTACCCGGACCTCGCCGGCTTCGGCCGCCGGTTCATCGACATGGACCCGCGCGAGTTGGCCGACGCCGTGCTGTACCAGATCGGTGCGCTCGAGGCCTTCGCCCGCGTCGCGGGCGCCCGCGTGGCCTACGTCAAGCCGCACGGGGCGCTCTACAACGCCGTCGTCGCCCACGAGGCCCAGGCCGAGGCGGTGGTCCGTGCCGTGCGCGAGTACGACCCCGACCTGCCGGTGCTCGGCCTGCCCGGCTCGGCCCTGCTGCGCCACGCCGAGGTCGCCGGTCTGCGTCCGGTGGCCGAGGCCTTCGCCGACCGCGCCTACACCCCGGACGGCCGCCTTGTCCCACGCAGCGAGTCCGGCGCCGTCGTCCAGGACGAGGACGAGGTCGTGCGGCGTGCGGTGATGATGGCGACCGAGGGCCGGGTCGTCGCCGTCGACGGTTCGGTGGTGGTGGTCGCGGCCGAGTCGATCTGCGTGCACGGCGACACCCCCGGTGCGGTGCGCCTCGCCGAAGCCGTGCGCCGCGGTCTCGAGACCGCCGGCATCGTCGTCGAGTCGTTCGCGTGAGACTCCTGCCGTTCGGTGACGCCGGCGTGCTCGTCGAGGTCGCCGACCTCGACATGGTGCTCGGTCTGCACGCCGCGGTGGAGGCCGCACGGCTCGAGGGCGTGGTCGACCTCGTCGCGGCGGCACGCACGTTGTTGGTGCGCATCGACCCCGAGCGCACCACCATCGCGACCGTCATGGGCACGCTTCGGACCCTGCGGCCGCTCCCGTCGGCGCCCGGACGTGCCGATGCGGTCGAGGTACCCGTCGTCTACGACGGCGACGACCTCGCCGCGGTCGGTGACGCGACCGGACTCGGGATCCGCGGCGTCGTCGAGGCGCACACCACCCAGACCTGGACGGTCGCGTTCGCGGGCTTCGCGCCCGGTTTCGGCTACCTCGTCGGCGAGGACGACCGGCTGCAGGTGCCCCGGCGGACGGATCCGCGAACGCGTGTCCCGGCCGGCGCCGTCGGGTTGGCGGACAGGTTCACCGGCGTCTACCCGCGTGCGTCACCGGGTGGCTGGCAACTGATCGGGCGCACCGAGGTGTCGGTGTGGGACCACGACCGCGACCCGCCGGCCCTTTTCCGGCCCGGGATGCAGGTCAGGTTCGTGGCAGTAGGAGCGGCGGTGGCCGAGTGAACCGAAGGACGAGGCCGCCGGTCTCGGAGGATCGAACGTGAGCGCTCACCTCGAGGTGCTCGCCACCGGGCCGCTGACGACCGTGCAGGACCTCGGCCGGTTCGGGCACAACGCCTGGGGCGTGACCACCTCCGGCGCGGCCGACCGAGGTGCGTTGCGTCTGGCCAACCGCCTGGTCGGCAACCCGGAGGGGACGGCGGCACTCGAGGTGACCCTGGGCGGCCTGGTCGTGCGGGCACGGGGGGACCTCGAGGTCGCCACGGCGGGCGCACGCTGCCCCGCCCGTGTCGATGGCGTCGAGGTCGGTCACAACGCGCCGGTGCGCCTGCCCGACGGTGCGATGCTGGAACTGGGGCCACCGGCCGCGGGTCTGCGCACCTATCTCGCGGTCCGGGGCGGCATCGCCGTGCCGCCCGTACTGGGGTCGCGCTCGACCGACGTGCTGGCCGGTCTCGGACCAGCGGTCCCGCGGGCCGGTGACGTCCTGCCGGTGGGGACGGCCGTCGGGGGCCGGGGCGCCGTCGACCTCGCGCCGCGCCCCGATCCGAGCGCAGGGGAGGTCCTGCTTCGGGTCCGGCTCGGTCCCCGCCACGACTGGTTCACGCAGCGGTCGCGCTCCTGGCTGGTGAGCACGACCTGGACCGTCACGGCCGACAGCAACCGGGTCGGGGTCCGCCTCGACGGGCCGCCGCTCGAACGGGCACGACACGTCGAACTGCCGACCGAGGGGATGGCGCCGGGGGCGCTCCAGGTCCCGCCGGCCGGTTGCCCGGTGCTCTTCCTCACCGACCACCCGGTCACCGGTGGCTATCCCGTCATCGCCGTGGTGCTCGCCGCCGACCTCGATCTCGCGGGTCAACTCCGGCCGGGGCAGACCGTCCGTTTCCGCCGAGCGCCGACAACTGTGTAGCCGAAACCGATTGCAACCCCCGCTTCATCCACACGTTTGGCTCAGAGCCGGGCGAGGAAGGCGAGGCTGCGCTCGACGACCAGGTCGGTGCCGGCGGCGTCGTACTCGCCTGAGCCCTCGTCGGTGAACAGGTGGGCGCCGCCGGGATAGAGGAACAACTCACCGCCAGCTTCGTCGACCAGGGCACGCGTGGCGTCGAGTTCGCACCACGCATCCTGCTCGCTGACGTGCACCTGCAGTCCGACACCCGCGGGCCACGGGACGCCGAAATTCTCCGACGCGATGCCCTCGTGCAGGAGCAGCGCCCCGAGGGCACCGGCGCGGGTCTGGGCCAACTTCTGAGCCGGCATGACGCCGAGTGACATGCCGGCATAGACCACGGCGTCGGGCAGATCTTCGGCCGCCTGGACGCCACGTTCGATGATGGCGCCGAAGCCGATCGACTCGGCGTGGACGACCCCCGCGTCGAGATCCTCGAACACCTCGCCGTCGTAGAGGTCGGGCAGCGTGACCTGGTGGCCGCCCTCGCGCAGACGGTCGGCGAACCGGCGCACGCCCTCGGTCAGGCCGAGCGCGTGGTGGAACAGGACGACATGAGCCACGGTGACTGCTCCTCGAGCACGTGGGCGAAACCTAGGCCGCGGACGAGGCCGCGCGCGGTCCGCAACCAGACGGGTTGCAAATACCGAGTGCTCGCTCTTTACTTGGCGACGGAGAGAGGAGCGAGCGTTGGTTGCTGCACGCACGCAGGAGCAGCGCCGGGAGGCGACGCGGGCGAAGCTGCTCGCGGCCACGACGGCCTGCCTGATCGAGCACGGCTACGCCGGGACCACGGTCGGGCGGGTCTGCAAGCGTGCCGGGGTGTCGTCGGGCGGGTTGTTCGCCCACTTCGACTCGAAGGCCGAGCTGGTGGCCACGGCGGCGGCCGAGATCCTGCGCCGCTCGCGCGAGGACGCCGTCGCGGACTTCCTCTCGACCTCGGCAACGAGCGAGCAAGGCGAGCGAGACGACGCCCGCTCGAGCGAGCGCACCGATCCGATCGGGGAGGCGATTGCGGTCGCGTGGCGGCTGTACCGCCGTCACGACCTCCGCGCGGCGCTGGAGCTGTTCGTGGTCGGTCGGACCGACTCCGAACTGGCCGGGCACCTCGATGCGGTCGACGTCCCTCACCGCGAGCAGTTGGCGGTCCTGGTCCGGCACATGCTGCCCGACGTCGCCGATCACCCCGACTTCGACGACACCGTCGAGCTGGTGCTCGCCACGATGTTCGGTCTGTCGCTCGACGTCGGCACGGTCCGCTCCGCCGAACTGCGCGACCGCGAGGTCGCCCTGCTCGCCGACCTCGTCCGCGCTCGCCTGGGAGAGGCAACGCCATGATGGAGATGATGCGGGGTTCGTTCGCCGACGTGGTCGAGCTCGACCTGATCACGCCGGCCATCCCGGTGTTCATCGTGTTGATGATGCTCGAGGTCTACGTGCTGCACCGCGAGAAGCAGATCGACGACCTCGAGGACATGGTCGAGCAGGGACGCCTCGTTGCCGGCTACGAGCTCAAGGACACGATGGCGAGCCTGACCATGGGGATCGGCAGCCTGATCGTGCCGGTGGTCATCACGGCGCTGCTCGGCCTGGGCGGCTACGTGCTGGTGTGGAACCTCACCCCGCTCGACCTCGGCTCGGGCTGGCTGGCCTGGACCGTGGCGCTGATCGGCAAGGATCTCGGTTACTACTTCTTCCACCGCGCCTCGCACGAGAACCGGTTCCTGTGGGCGGCCCACGTCGTGCACCACTCGAGCCAGCGCTACAACCTGTCGACGGCGCTGCGCCAGAGCTGGACGCCGCTGACGAGCTGGATCTTCTACGTGCCGTTGGTGCTGCTCGGGGTCAACCCCGCCATCCTGATCATGAGCGGGGCGATCAACCTGCTGTACCAGTTCTGGATCCACACCGAGGCGATCGACAGGATGTGGGCGCCGTTCGAGTACGTGTTCAACACGCCGAGCCACCACCGCGTCCACCACGGCGCCAACCCGCAGTACATCGACAAGAACTACGCGGGCATCCTGATCCTGTGGGACCGCTGGTTCGGCACGTTCGAGCCCGAGGTCGAACCGGTCCGCTACGGCCTGACCAAGAACATCGAGACCTACAACCCGCTGGCGATCGCGACGCACGAGTACGCCGCGATCTGGCGCGACGCGAAGGCGGATGTCAGCTGGCAGCACCGGCTCGGGCGGTTGTGGCACGGCCCCGGCTGGCAGCCCGAGGCCCTGGAACGGGCCTGACCGGCAGCCCCACTAGCCTCGTCGCCTCACGCGAAGAGGCGGACGACGACGTTGGCACAGACGGTCGAGGAACTGCTCACGGGACTCGAACGCGGCGAGCGGCGAGCACTGGCCCGGCTGCTCACACTGGTCGAGGACGGCAGCCCCGAACGGCTGCGTGAGGTCATCGGGGCGATCTATCCGCGTACCGGCAAGGCGCGGGTGATCGGCATCACCGGCTCACCCGGCGTCGGCAAGTCGACGCTGACCAACTCGATCGCCGCGGCCCTGCGCCGCGTCGACCGGACCGTCGCGATTCTCGCCGTCGACCCGTCGTCGCCGTTCTCGGGCGGTGCCCTGCTCGGCGACCGGGTCCGGATGCAGTCCCATCACGCCGACCCCGGCGTGTTCATCCGCTCCATGGCGTCGCGCGGGCACCTCGGCGGCCTGTCGTTCGCCACGCCGCAGGCGGTGCTCGTCCTCGACGCGGCCGGGTTCGACGACGTGATCGTCGAGACGGTCGGTGTCGGCCAGTCCGAGGTCGAGATCGCCGCCACCGCCGACACGACCGTGGTCGCGCTCGCACCTGGCATGGGCGACGGGATCCAGGCCGCGAAAGCCGGCATCCTCGAGGTCGCGGACGTGTTCGTGATCAACAAGGCCGACGCGTCGGGTGCCGGCAAGCTCGAGTCGGAGCTGCGCGGCATGCTCGAGATGGGCCACGCTCTCGAGGACCCGGACGGGCCAGCGGGATGGTGGCCCCCGATCCTGCGCACCGTCGCGGTACGCGACGAGGGCATCGACGAGGTGGTCGACGCCTTCGGCACGCACGCCGACTGGCTCGTCGACACCGGGCGCGGGGAGCAGCGCCGACGGGACCGGGCGCTGCACCTGATCCGCGAGATCGCGTTGGAGCAGGTGCGGCTGCGGTTCGCCCGGCTCGACCACGGCGACGACCCGGTGCTCGACAAGCTCGCGCATCAGGTCGCGGCCCGCGATCTCGACCCCTACACCGCAGCCGACGAACTGCTCGACGCACTCGAAGGAGGCGAGGCGTGAATCCCCTGGACGAACTGCTCGAGATCGAACGGCGTTTCTGGGCCGCGGGTGGCGACCCCGACTTCTACCGGCGGCACTTCGCCGACGGTGGCCGCTGCGTGTTCGGGCCCGGGATCATGGACAAGGACGTCGTCGTCGCCTCGATGGAACAGGCGTCCCCGTGGACCGACGTCGAGATCGACGGTGCGGACGTGGCGCCCATCGACGACGACACGGTCGCGCTCGTCTATCACGCGGTCGCCCGACAATCGCCCGAGGCCCCGCTCTACGACGTCAACGTCGGCAGCGTGTACGTCCGTCGCGACGGCCGCTGGCAGCTGTTCCTGCACCAGCACTCACCGACCGGTTAGCGCCGGATCCTTGCGCGCTCGTCGCCGGTGTGTACGAATACGCACGGGTCGGGGGCGAAAGGCACGGCCGTGGCGAATGCGATCGAGGTCGAAGGCCTTCGCAAACGCTACGGGGGACTCGAGGTTCTCGACGGGGTGGGCTTCGAGGTCGCGGAGGGCGAGATCTTCGGCCTGCTCGGACCGAACGGCGCCGGCAAGACCACCACGGTCGAATGCCTCCAGGGCCTTCGGTGGGCCGACGCCGGCCACCTGCGGGTCTTCGGGCACGATCCGCGCCGTGACGTGCGGCGCGTGCGGGGCCTGGTCGGGAGCCAGCTGCAGGAGTCGGCGCTGCCGGACCGCATCAAGGTGTGGGAGGCGCTGCAGCTGTTCGCGACGATCGAGGGCACCGGTCGGGCCTGGGAACCGCTGCTCGAGGAGTGGGGGCTCGCCCACCGACGCAACGCCGCCTTCGGGGACCTGTCCGGCGGGCAGCGGCAGCGGCTGTTCATCGCGCTCGCCCTGGTTGGCGCCCCGCGGTTGGTCGTGCTCGACGAGATGACGACCGGACTCGACCCCGCCGCGCGGCGAGATGCCTGGGACCTGGTCGCCGCGGTCCGCGAGAGGGGTACCACGGTGTTGCTGGTCACCCACTTCATGGACGAGGCCGAACGCCTCTGCGACCGGGTGGCGGTCCTGCGCGGCGGGCGCATCGTCGGGACGGGCACCCCTGCCGAACTCGTACGTTCCACGACCTCCGAGGTCAGGGTCGAGTTCTCGGCGCCGTCAGCGTTCGGCCTCGACTTCCTCACCGGCATCGCCGGGGCCACGACGGTCACCCGACGACGCACGGGGGTGGTGGTCCAGGGCACCGGCCCACTGCTGGCGCGCGTCGGCCATGCACTCGTCGAACGCGGTCTGGAACCGCCCGACCTGCGGGTCAGCCTGCCGAGCCTCGAGGACGCCTACCTCCGGCTGACGGCGCCGCTGGACGACCCGGTGTCATCGTGAGGGTGCTCCGCGAGCTGACCTGGGTCGAACTGAAGCTGTTCGCCCGCGAACCGATGACGGTCGTGTTCGTCCTCGTCCTGCCCGTGGTGGTCCTGTACGTCCTCAACGGCGTCTTCGGGGACCAGCCGAACCCCGGGGTCTGGGAAGGCCACAGTCCGGTCGACTTCTACACCAGCGCGTACGTGGCCCTGGTCGTCGCCACGATGGGCGTGCTCTCGCTGCCCGTGCACCTCGCCAGCTACCGGGAAGGCGGCGTGTTGCGGCGCTTCCGCGCGTCGGCGCTTCCACGCTGGACCCTGGTCGGCGCCCACGTCCTGGTGGCGGTGATCAGCGGACTGGTCGGGTCGGTGCTGCTGACCGCGGTGTCGGTGCTCGGCTACGACGCGACGCTGCCACGGGACTGGGTCGGCTCCGCGGCGGCATTCCTGCTCGTGACACTGGCGTTCTGTGCGTTCGGCTCGTTCCTCGGCCTGGTACTGCGAACCGCCCGTGCGGCGCAGGGCCTCGGTGTGCTGCTGTTCTTCGTGTTCATGATGTTGGGCGGTGCCGGGCCACCCCGCGAGGTACTGCCCGACGCCATGGTCACGCTCGCCGACGTCGTGCCTCTCACCTATGCGGCGAGGGCCCTGCGCGCGCCGTGGCTCGGACTGCCCTGGGACACCGCGGCGACGACGGTCATGGCCGGGATGCTGCTCGTCAGTGTCCTACTGGTGGCATGGCGGTCGCGGTCGGAGTAGGCGTCGGTGCCGACCGTCCGCGTCAGGCACGGGCCGACGGCTCCGTCGGCACCCTCGAGCGGCGTAGTGCGTCGAGTTCGCGGTCGAGGACGGCGAGCGTGGCGTCGAGTCGCTCGTCGGTGGTGCGCAGGTTGCCGAGCGCCAGCCGGAGCACGTAGCGGCCGTCGAGTTCGGTGTGCGACAGGTAGGCGTCGCCGGTGCGGTTGATGCGGGCGAGCCAGGCTCGGTTGAGGTCGCTGATCGCGTCGTCGGGTTCCTCGCCGGGGCCACCAGGTTCGAACCAGGTGGGCACGGCTCGGAAGCAGACGGTCGAGAACGGCGCGGGCGCGGCCAGTTCGAGGTCGGCGTGTTGCTCGACCCAGTCGACGACGCGGCGGGCCTGGGCCAGGTGCTCGCGGATGCGCGCCGCCAGGCCGTCGGTCCCGAAATAGCGGATCACCAGCCACAGCTTGAGCGAACGGAAGCGGCGACCGAGTTGGACACCCCAGTCCATGAAGTCGGTGACGCCCCGGTCGTCGGTGACGAGGTACTCGGGGACCAGTGAGAACGCGCGCGTGAGCCACTCGGGCTCGCGGACGAACAGCGTCGAACAGTCGATCGGGGTGAACAGCCACTTGTGCGGGTTGGTCACGAACGAGTCGGCGCGGTCCACGCCGTCGAGCACGTGGCGCAGTTCGGGCACGATCGCGGCCATCCCGCCGTAGGCGCCGTCGACGTGCAGCCAGACGGGATGGCCGAGCTCTTCCTCGAGGTCGTCGCGCAGGTCGGCTATGGCGGTCACGGGGTCGATCGAGGTCGTCGAGGTGGTGCCCACGGTCGGGACGATGGCCAGCGGCCGGTACCCGAAGCGCCCGTCCTCGCGGATCGCCTCCCCGAGCGCGTCGACCCGCATGCGGTAGGCGTCGTCGGTGGCGATCGTGCGCACGCTGTCGCGGCCGAGCCCCAGGGTGATCGCGGCCTTCTCGACCGACGAGTGCGCATGCTCGGAGGTGTAGATCCGCAGCAGCGGCACGTCGGCCCGGCCGGCGAGTCCGCGCTGCCGGACGTCGAGGCCGGTGCGTTCCCGGGCGGCGGCCAGCGCCAGCAGCGTCGACATCGACGCACTGTCGGTGATGATGCCGTGGAACCCCGTGTCGAGGCCGAGCATCTGCCGCAGCCAGTCGACGACGAGTTCCTCGAGTTCGGTCGCCGAGGGGGAGGTGCGCCACAGCATCCCGTTGACGTTCATGGCGGCAGCGAGCGCCTCGCCGAGGATGCCCGGCCCGGAGCCCGTGATGGCGAAATAGGCGTGGAAGGCGGGGTGGTTCCAGTGCGTGATGCCGGGCAGCAGGACCTGGTCGAGGTCGCGCATGGCATCGGCGAAGGGTTCGGGGTCGGCCGGCGGCGAGGTCGGCAGCCCGTCGCGCACCTGGCCCGGCCGGACCTGCGCGAGCACGGGACGTTCGCCGACGCCCTCGAGGTAGTCGGCGATCCAGTCCACGACCGCGTGCCCGTGAGCGCGAAAGTCGTCGGCACCCATGTCACCCAGACCGCTCTGGGCAGCGTCGAGGTCGAACTCAGGCGGTCTCGGAGGCGTGGTCATGGGGTCCCGGTCGCGTTGTCGTCGTCGCCCGGGTCCGGATCGATCGGCGGGAGCGGGTCGACCGGCGGATCGGTCGGTTCGGGCTCGGTCGGTCCGGGATCGGGGTCGCCGGTCGGCTGGGGGTCCGGGTCGCCGGTCGGTTGCGGGTCGGGGTCCGGGTCGTCGGTGACGGTGACGGTCGGCATCGGGGAAGGGCCGGCCGTGCCCTCCGGCTCCGGCGTCTCGGTCACCGTCTGCTCCGGTGTCGGTGTCTGCCGCGGCTGGTTCTCGGGCACGCTCGGGAACGAGAAGGTCGGCAGCGGCTCGGCCGTCTCGGTGACCTCGTCCCCGTTCGGCTCCTCGGCCACGGGGTGGGCCCGCAGTTCCTCGGCGCCGGGGTCGGGGGCCTCGCCGGCCAGGAACACCAGCACCGGGACGAGGGCTGCGAGCGCGACCAGGCCCAAGACGAGGGCTGCCCGACGCAGACCGGTCCGCGGTGGTCGTGGGCGGCCGGGCCACGCCGTGATGAGACTGGCCCAGATCGCGTCGCGTTCGTCCTCGCCCAGCGGGATGATCGGATCGGGTACCCGGTCGGTGCCGGCGATGTCGAGCAGCCACTCGCGCACCGGGAACTCGGGGTCCATGCGCGGCAGTTCCTCGAGCGCGGTGACGAAGACGTCCCGCGTCGCGGCAATGGGGTCGGGTTCGTGCCGGACCGCGCTGCGGATCGCCGGGCCGTACCGGTGGAGCAGCACCGCGAAGGCCGGGGACCACCCGGCCTGGGCCAACGCCATCAGTTCGGCGTCGCTGCGGTCGCCATAGCGCACGTGCGATGTCCCTGGAGTGCCGTCCGGCGGAGAGTACCGGCGGACGGCCGTGGTCCCGCCGCACCTCCGCGCGTGATGCCGTCGGTCGGGACGGGTGGCAGGGCGGGCATAGGCTCACGGGCGGCCGCGGCCGTCGCGGCCCGCCAGTCACCGCCGATGCCAGTCACCGCCGATGGAGGAGCCGCCGAGTGGACGAGCCCGGCCCGCGACTCGCGTTCGACCCGGTGGCCGAGGCCGAACGCAACTGGCGCGCGCACGGCTGGCCCGCGCCCGAGGCCATGGCTGCCGTCACCTCGATCACCCGGGCGCACCAGATTCTCCTGCGCCAGGTCGACGCGGCCCTGCAGCCGCTCGGCCTGACCTTCGCCCGCTACGAGGCGCTCGTGCTGCTGCACTTCTCGCGTGAGGGGGCACTTCCACTGGGCAGGATGGGCGCGCGGCTGCAGGTCCACCCCGCCTCCGTGACCAATGCCGTCGACCGCCTCGAGGCAGTCGGCTACGTCGAGCGGGTGGCGCATCCGACCGACGGGCGGACGACGCTGGCCCGGATCACCACCACCGGCCGCGACGTGGTCGAGCAGGCCACGACGGCCCTCGGCGCCATCCGCTTCGGCGCC